>NZ_VPBW01000013.1:0-73144 GCF_013418535.1 Acinetobacter sp. YH12137
TTACTCACCCGTCCGCCGCTAGGAATCAGGTGCAAGCACCCTATCCCCGCTCGACTTGCATGTGTTAAGCCTGCCGCCAGCGTTCAATCTGAGCCATGATCAAACTCTTCAGTTAAAATCATTTCGAGTTTTATAAGTAAAACTCTTAAACTTGGCTCATCAATTTTCTGACTTAAATTTCGCTCAAATAAACTTCGAGTAATTTAAACCAATCAATCAATGAAAATAATTTCGATCAATCAACCAGTAAAAATCCACACAAGTTGTTCTTCATAATCTCTTAATGATCTTCTTGCTACTTCGTCAGTAGCAAGCTAGGTCGGCTATATTACTCTCTATCTCTAGAAAGTCAACCAGTAATGAAAATTATTTTTAAACTTTCTTTCTAAAACCCAACTTAACCATTTCACGCTAAGTTACTGTTTTATCAGAAGTTTTAATCTTCATCACCGCCGATGGATGTGCATTCTACAGTATTTCAGGGGGCTTGCAACCCCATTTTTTAAACTTTACAAACGCATGTTTATTTTATAATCCATAAAATTCATAAGTTACTGTTTTATTTATAAAAATTATTTTAATAAAAGTTTGAGTTATTATTTAATGCAAAACAAAACAATATTAACTTACTGATAAACATGAATTTAAATTACTACCATAAACAAAAAGCAGGAAAAAACTCCTGCTTTTTGTTTGTTTTCAGTTCAAATTAGAATTTCATACTGATTCTTGCCCAGTAATTCCGTCCGATATTATTAAATTGCTCATTGGCAGCAAATCCAAAACCGGAACTGCCCATCTTGTTCAAATGCTCGGCATAGGTACGGTCCAGTACGTTATCGACACCCACAGAAAGATCCATGTTGTCATTTACATGATATGTACCATTTAAAGAGAGAGTACCAAAACCAGCACTTTGCTTAAGATCATAGCCGACAATATTGCCTTCACGCTCACTAATTCGGTTCTGACCATCGACCAGGCGCCAGTAGGCACCCAAAGTATAGTTATCCTGGATATAACGTAAATTTACCCGAGCTTCCAAAGGTGAAATCTGTGGCAACGGCGTATTGTCACTGGTATTTTTACCCCAAGCATACATCGCACTCAGATCAGCCTGAATCGCATCAGTAAACTGATATCCGATTCCGACTTCTGCACCTGCCACTGTTGCATCTACATTTCGGCTATGTGCTTCTAACATTCCCATATTACCTGTTGGCAAGTAAGTCGTGAGGATGTAATCATTGATCACACCTGCATATGCCGATGCCCATGAACTGAAATTACCATGTTCATGCTGGTAGCCAATATCCAGCTGTAAAGTTTTTTCAGTATCAATGTTCTTAAAGGTATTTGGATGACCATTGCCTGATTTTGGACTGAACAGCTCCCAGTAATCCGGCATACGTTCGACATAGCCAATACCCATATAAGTCTTGCCATCATCATGGTCTGGATGCTGATTCTCAAAACGCAAAAAAGCGCTTGGTAAAGTTTTTTTACGCTCCTGGTTTGACTCCACTGCTTCTACTTTGACCTGATCCAGACGCAGGCCACTCACCAACTTATGATTATCACTGACCTCATAACTGAGCTCACCGAAACCACCGATCGACTGGAACTCCATATCTTTAATACGTGACTTATTCTGATACGCTGTCATCAGATTTCCGTTACGTTTGCTATGCTGATTATTCTGGCTGTCGATACCTGTAATCAGCTGTAATTTATCCCATTCACTGGTCACGGCCATACGCGCATTCAATGTCTTACGCGCTACATTGGTGGCCATAGGCATACTCATCATACCGCCAGGCCTGAACTCGCGCAGACTATAGTTATCCATGACATGGTCATTAAAATTGTAGTTTACCTGTGCTTCAATTTTCTTGATCACATCGCTGACATTTCTCTTTTCAACACGCAAACCCAGACTTTCACGGGCAAACTTGGAGCCATCCATTGCACGGCCGGCATACACAGCTTCACCATCCGCCTTGCCCCCGGTCAACTCTACCCAGGTATCGCTATCCGGTGTCCAGCCTAATGCAATGTCGGCATTCCAGCGCTCCCAATCGGAAGGAACAGTCGTGCCATTACCATCTTTATAACTGTCTGAAACAGAGCGGCTGGTATTCAGGCGGATATATTTCTTTTCATCACCACCAGCAGCTTCAATGTTCTGGTCCAGACGACCAAAAGATCCCATCAGTACACTGGCCTGACCACGGTATTTTTTATCCTGATCAAACTGTTCTGGGCGACGCTCAAAAATGACGGTTGCTGCTGAACCGGTATTGGCATATTGAACCGTTTGAGGACCTTTAATCACTGAAATACGGTCATAACTTTCTGGAGAAATATATGAAGTGGGCGAATCCATCCGGCTTGGACAGGCACCGAGGTTTTCAGTGCCATCAGTCAGGATTTTAATACGTGAACCAAACATGCCACGAAAGGTCACATCGCCATTGGTGCCAGCTGCGCTATTGACCGAACTAAAACCTACAATACTTTGCAGATAATCTGCACCATCGGTTGCTGGCACTGGCTGAATCGGCTGTTTGGGATCAGCACGAACAATCAGACCATTGGCATCATTACCGGCAGTTGAAGTCACCACAATCGGCGCCATGGTTTGTACAGGCATGCTTTCATTGGCCATAACCACTGATGAATAACAGGCAACACAAATCGCAGCCGCAAGGGGCTGTAACAAGAATTTAGACTGAGCCATTTTCAATCTCACTGAATACATAAATTAAACACGGTCCGAGTCATTCAAGACCCAGGCAAAACAACGTGGATTTATGCAAACAGTGGCGGTGCCCGTCCCTGCGGGATTAAAAAGAGTCGCTGAAGGATAAACCAGACATGCTTAAAGGCTTGTTCAAAAGCCAATAGTCTGACCTGAATTCGATCCAGGACTTCTTTCACTTCAAGCTTAGGCGGCAAAACCAGGTTGCCATAGACAGTACAGTACTGACACTGATGACTGGCATCGTGTTCATGCGCCATGGAGTCTGAGGAAATAGGATGCTGATCAAGGTGATGATGGGCAGAATGTTCAGAATGAACATGAGAGGAAACTAAAAGGGCGCGCGTGATGGTTTCACAGACCGGAGCAACCTGATATTGCTTCGGCAGCAAAGGCTGTAAGAACACAGCAATCTGTAGAAATACCGCCACAAAGGAAAGTAGCAGACCTCCCCGCAGGACCATAGGCAAACCCTTGAATTTGTCTGGGCTAAGTATAACAAAGCCCAATCGAAATTGGGCTTGTTGAAGCATAAAAATTGCTTGGGAAAAGAGTCCTAGCGTTTAACTGCAACTTTTTCTTTATTGCGCTGGCGAACCAGTTTTTCTACTTTTTCACGGGCACGCTGACGTTTCAATGGCGACAGATAATCCACAAAAAGTTTACCATTTAAGTGATCCATTTCATGTTGGATGCACACAGCGAGAAGTCCATCAGCCTCTTGTTCAAAGGGTTGACCATCCAGACCAATTGCCTCGATTTTTACGCGTGACGGACGCTCAACTTTATCGTATATTTGAGGAACTGATAGACAGCCCTCTTCATAAGGCTGTGTTTCTTCAGTCAATGGTGTGATTTTGGGGTTAATGAACACCATGGGTTGATCTTTGTTTTCAGACAGGTCCATCACAATCAGCTGAATATGACGATCAACTTGGGTCGCGGCGAGTCCGATGCCTGGCGCTTCATACATGGTTTCAAACATATCTGCAGCGAGCTGACGAATTTCATCAGTAACTTCTTCGACTGGTTGTGCAATGGTACGAAGACGGGGATCCGGGAAACTTAAAATAGGTAATAAGGCCATACTGCGTCCTCAATTATGCCATTGATCAAAAAACCAAATGAAGGGAATGCTTCATCAAAAAAATGTGTGTAAGATCGTTATTATAACGCAACTACGCACATAATTTTAGGAATTATGATAATGAAAAAAGTTTTGAAGGGCATGCCATTTTTTAGTGCCTTGGGGTTAAAAAATCAAATGCTCGCACTGGCAGTTTGTGTCGGAGTGAGTATGGGGACAATGTATTCAGCCGAGGCAGCTCCTGCCCGTAACGTCAATCCACCTGCTTTAAAAGCCAGTGCACCCAATGTCTACGTGGTCAAAAAAGGCGATACATTGTGGGATATTTCAAAACGTTTCTTAAAAAATCCGGTGCGTTGGCCAGAAATCTGGGCCAGTAACAAGCACGTGAAAAATCCACATTGGATTTTCCCGGGTGACCGCCTGTTGATGTGTGACTATCAGGGCCGTCCAATTATTGGTAAAGACGAAGGTGATGGCTGTGAAGGTATCATCAGTCGTTATATCGGTAGTACTTCATTACAACCACAGGTTCGCGTTGAATCTTTAAATAATACGATTCCAGTGATTCCACTGGCGCATATCCAGCAATGGCTGGAACGCTATACCATTGTGGCAGCAGATTCAGTTCAGGGTACGCCTTACATTCTCGGCACTGCAGACCAGCGCGTATTGGCAGGTAAAGGCCAGAAGGTCTATGCACGCGGGAATGGTCTGGTGGTTGGCCAGCGTTATGCGGTATATCGTGAAGCAGACCCTTATGTCTTTACCGATGCCAATGGCAAGAAATACACGGCTGCTCTAGAGTTGCAACAGGTTGCTTCCGGAATCGCAGTACGTGGCGAAGGTGATGTCACCACGCTGGAATTGACAGATAGCTATAATGCCGAAGTGCGTCGCGGTGACCGTGTATTGCCTGAATACGATCCGATGTTACCTACCCTGTTCTATCCAGTGAATGCAGAAAATACGGTTGCTGGTGGTCAGATTGTGCGTGTACTGGGTTCAATTGGTACTGCTGCGCGTCATAGTGTCGTAACGATTGACCGTGGTACAGCACATGGGGTTCAGACTGGTCATGTCTTCAGCGTAAACCAGAAAGGTGAAGTGGTGACTGATCCGAAAACCAAAGAGCGCGTACAGCTTCCAGGTGAGCGCATTGGCAATCTGATGGTCTTTAAAACTTTTGACCAACTGAGCTATGCTTATGTGCTGGAAAGTGAGTTACCTATCAAGGTGGGTGCCAATATTCAAGCGCCATTGTTAGATGAATAATAGATTGATCTAACTTTACAACTGAAAGAATAAGAAGACACACATATAGGTCTCGATATGCTGAACTCGTTATCACGCGTGCAACTGGAAACACTGACGTTATGGTATCTGGTTCAGCATTCTCTTTCGAGCTTCTATAAAATCAGTCAGCATTATTCAAGTCTGACCACAGCCCTACAGCCTGATCAGGTGCCCACCTGGCAGGCGCTTGGCATTCATGCCAATCATATCCAACGCTTGAAAGACTTCTCGCTTCCAGAATCACAACAGAAATTTCAGCGCTGTCTGGAAAAAGTTCAACGAGATAGTGATTTCATCCTGCTCTATCATGATCTGCACTATCCGCAGCAACTCAGCCACTATGTAGACAAACCACCAATTATTTTTGGTCAAGGTCAGCCGGATACATTGCTTCAGGCTCAAATTGCGGTTGTAGGAAGTCGAAAGCCGAGTCCTCACGGCCGGCAAGTAGCTTATGATTTTTCCTTTTATTTGAGTGAACAGGGTTTCTATATTAATAGTGGATTAGCACAAGGCATAGATGAAGCAGCACATCGGGCAGGATTAAAATATCAGGGCACCATTGCAGTGATGGGGACTGGACTGGATCAGACCTACCCTTCTCAACATGCACAATTGCGCCAGGAGATTATTGCGCATGGTGGTGCGGTCATTACCGAGTTTCTGCCAGAGACTCCACCCTTGCAGCATCACTTTCCACGGCGTAACCGGATTGTCAGCGGTTTAAGTCTCGGAGTCATTGTGGCTGAAGCGACCTTAAAAAGCGGCTCTCTAATTACGGCCAAACTGGCTGCCGAACAAGGCAAAACCGTGTTTGCCATTCCGGGACATATTTATAGCGAATATCATAAGGGTTGCCATCAGCTGATTCGTGAAGGCGCGATTCTAATTGATCACCCGCAACAGGTGATTGAAGAACTGGCTTTGGCGACCCAATGGCAAGCCTTACAAAATGAAGTACAACATGACATGGCGGATGAACTTCCTGCACACATACCGCCTCATCTGCTCAGACTTTATAACCAGTTAGACTGGGTCGGACAGGATCTGGATCATCTCAGTCATCATCTGCAACTGGGTGTGTCTTCTCTGACCAGTCAATTGATGGAACTGGAGCTACTTGGCTTTTGTACTCAGCAAGCCGGCATGTATCTACGTTGTCGTCCACATAAATAAGGTTCACAATAGACACTTCTTGTTTTGATAAGGTATACACATGATCACCACCTCTGTTGCCGAAGCAGCTGAATGTCTCAAAGCTGGACAGGTCTTGGCATACCCTACAGAGGCTGTTTGGGGTTTAGGTTGCGACCCCTATAATGAACAGGCATTTCACCAGATTTTAACCTTAAAACAGCGCCCGATTGAAAAAGGCGTGATTTTACTCGCAGCTCATATTTCACAAGTGGAACATTTACTTCAGGATCTAAGTGAAGAAATGCGTGAAAAAGTAATTGAGTCCTGGAGTAATGATCGACCTACAGACCGGGCAACCACCTGGCTACTCCCTGCCAATGACGATATTCCAGGCTGGATTAAAGGCAAACACCCTAAAGTGGCAGTGCGCGTGACTACTCATCCTCTTTGTGTAGCCTTGTGTCAAGCCTTTGGCGGTTTTATTGTTTCGACCAGTGCCAATCCTGCCGGCTTAGAACCTGCACGTTCCCTGCAAGATGCCATGCGTTATTTTGATCAGGACCTAAATTATCTGAATGGCGATCTGGGACTGAGCCAGAAACCAAGCCGGATTATTGATGCTGTAACAGGTGAAATTATTCGTGACTGAGCCTTTGCTCAGTCATTTTTCTTTTCAAGCCGACTAAAGTTTTAAGACAAAAAAAAGCTCAACCATATAGGGATGGTTGAGCATAAAAAAGGATGTGTATTATCACATCCAGAGGGTATCGAAATCTCTGGGCATTTCAGCAACAGTCGCTGATCTGCGATGGAGCGTATTATGGGCGAACAGTTTAAAAAAAACAAATATATTTTAGCTCTTAAAAAACAGCTTAAACCTATGATTAATCAATCATTATTTGAAAAAAATTCAAATTATCTTGCTCTTTTTAAAGTGCTTTTTAAAGAAGCTAAAAGCTACTCTTCTCGACTAAAGTCTATTTGCCTTTATTCACGAGATCATTCAAGCAAAAAATTAAGTTTGTTTGTTCGTTTTTTGGGCAACTATTTGGCTTTCAGGAGCACTGGCGCCACAGTTTTTTTCTGGGCCAGCACAATTCCGAACAGAATAATCGCCCCACCAATACTGTGATAAATGGTCCAGGCCTCTTTTAACCAGACAAAGGCAATTAAAGCGGTAAACACCGGCATCAGGTTCATAAAGATACTGGTGCGGGTCGGTCCCAGACGCTGAATCGCCATCATCCACACCAAAGGGGCAATTAATGAAGGGAAAATACTGGCGTAGATAACGCTGCCGGCATTGGTCATATTGATGGCATCAAGACCCAACCAAGCCACAAACGGCAGGTGATACAGCAGCGCAAACAGAATCTGTACATACAGGCTCAGCATTAACGGAATCTGCAGCTGCCATTTTTTCAGAAAAACCCCATAAAAGGCATAGAAAAACACGGCGATAATCATCAGCAGATCGCCCCATTGGCCGCCGGCATGCAGCAGGCCCCAAGGATTGCCCTGCCCCATCACATAGATCAGCCCGGCAAAAGACAACAGACTGCCAATAATGGCGTAGCGATTCGGAATATCGCGCAGAATCAGCATCGACACAAAAATGGTAAAAATCGGAATAAAGGCATTAATAATGCCCATATTGGTGGCGGTGGTGTAATGTGCAGCGGTATAAGCCAGTCCCTGATACAGCACCAGACCAAAGGCACTCAGCACTGCCAGCTGTTTCAGATGCGGCACAATCAGGGCACTCTCACGAATCACCCGCGGCAAAATAAACGGGGTTAGAATCAGAAAGGCAAAAAACCAGCGATAAAAACTGATGCTCACCGGCGAGATAAAGTCGGTCACATAGCGGGTCACGACAATATTCAGTGACCAGATCAGTACCGCAGTCAATGGAAGCAGCATGGCCCACCACATTGTTTTTTGCTGCTGCGTCATAACTTCATCCCTGTCTTTATCTATTGTTAATCTATACCCTCTTGGCAAGTACCTAAGCATAATTGATTTTTCAACTAAAATTAATGCTATTTGTAGCCGGCAAGTAAGCATTTCACTGATTCTGACTTGTACTGTATTTAAATACCCGTTAAAACAAATAGCCCTCATTCATTTAATAAAAAGGAAATCCGATGAGCACTTCTGTGTATGACATTCCGGTAAAAACGATTCAAGGAACGGACACGACGCTGAACCAGTATCAAGGCAAAGTCTTACTGCTGGTAAATGTGGCATCAAAATGCGGCCTCACTCCACAATACGAAGGCTTGCAAAAGCTCTATGATGATAAAAAAGCCGAAGGACTGGAAATCTTAGGTTTCCCTTCCAATGATTTTCTGGAACAGGAACCTGGAAGTGAAAAGGAAATTCAGGACTTCTGTTCCCTGAACTATCAGGTGGATTTCCCGCTGTTTGCCAAAATTCCGGTCGTGGGTAAAGCCAAACATCCTTTGTATGACACTTTGACTCAGGCTGCACCAGAACGTATTGGTGAAGGTCCATGGTGGAAAGATCTGGTCGACTATGGCCTGACTCCAAATGAACCGCCTGAAGTCCTCTGGAACTTTGAAAAATTCCTGGTGAACAAACAGGGGGAAGTCGTTGCACGTTTTGCACCGGATATGACGGCAGATGATTCACGCCTGCTGGATGCAATCAATGCTGAGCTTGCTAAATAAGTCTTTTTAAATAGGTCGGTTGCAACTGATGACCAGTTTAGCCGACCTAGCTCATAGGCATAAACATTGAATTTCATATTTTTTTCACAAACTTATCTAAAATTTATGTTTGCTGAAACCGCCCAGACCCGATAAAACATGAGTCTATTTCCATAACAATTCGAGCAAAATAATATGAGCCAGTCCATTTATGAGATTCCGGTAAAAACCGTCACTGGAGAAAATACGACTCTGTCCGATTATCAAGACAAAGTCCTGCTGATTGTAAATGTCGCATCGAAATGTGGTTTAACCCCACAATATGAAGGACTGCAGAAACTTTATAATGAGAAAAAAACCGAAGGACTGGAAATTCTGGCTTTTCCTGCGAATAACTTTAAAGGTCAGGAACCGGGCACAGACGAGGAAATCCAGCAGTTCTGCAGTCTGAACTACAATGTGGATTTCCCGCTATTCTCCAAGATCTCTGTCGTGGGTGAAGATCAGCATCCTCTTTACCATTATCTGACCCAAGCTCAGCCGCAACGTACAGGCGGCGAAGATTTTGCAGAGCGCCTGAAAAGTTTTGGCAATACGCCAAATGAATTACCAGAAGTGCTGTGGAACTTTGAAAAATTCCTGGTCAACAAGCAAGGTGAAGTGGTCGCGCGTTTTGCGCCAAATATTCCGGCAGATGATGCTCGCTTGCGAGATGCAATCAATGCAGAATTGGCCAAATAATTTGTAACAGTAATGTAAGTATCTATTTCAATAATAGATACTTATTATTTAAATAAAAATCAAATACTTACAACCAGATTTACTTAGCTCTAAAATCTCCATGATTTACGCTTAATTTTTATTTTTCTACAACACTTCATTCCATATTTATCAATGAGTTAAGCCTAAAATGCAGTTATCCCAAGAGAGATAACGATAGGTTCAAAACATGAAAAACTTAGTAAAAGCAGTCGTATTTTCATTATCTAGTACACTTGTGGCGACTTCAGCTTTTGCTGCAGCTCCAGAGCATCACTCGCAACACCATCAGCCACAAAAAACGCATGTTCAGCAACAGTATCACGCACAGCATAAATCTCCTGCACACGCTCAACAGCATAAACAGGTACATAAGAAAATAGATCCTTCACGCGATTGGCGCGTAGGTCAAAAAGTACCAGCTCAGTTCCAGAGCAAAATGTACAAGGTAGATCACAGCAAATACAAAAAACTCAGCAAACCTGGTAAAAACCAGCAATGGATCAAAGTAAATGGTGACTATATCCTGACCAATGTGATGAGCCATAACATTATCAAAATTATTGCAGGATAAGTTTTATCCTCCTCGGTGAAAAAGAGTGCTTCGGCACTCTTTTTTAATGTCTTAATCTTTTGTATTCAAAATATTTGTTATGACTTTGCAACAATCTTTTTTATCTCCACATTTTATTCTTATAGTCATGCATTAGAACCACCTGCTCCGAGACCACGATTTTATGTCCAAGATTCTTGTAAATGCTCTTCTTCCTTTTGCCCTATTTAGCTCAGGCATTTTATTAATGGGCTGTGAACAGGCGACCGAAGCACCGGTCGAGCAAGAACAAAGTACGCTTTCTACTGATCTTGAACCTGTACAGCAAAGTGATCGCACGACGACTGCGCAAACAGAGCTGAAGTCTGGCAATATGTTTTATATGGTGCGTGATGTAGCTGATCTGCAATTCAAGGCAGGGAGTTATGTTGAACAGTTAAAACAAACCCAAACTGATCTGCAAACTGCGGTGGATACTAAAGATACCGAGCAACTGCAAGCTACAGCAGGCAAGTTACAACAACAGTTGACAGGCTTTAATCAGGCTTTAGGTGAACTGAATTTAAAAAGTCAGGAAATTGATCAGGTACGTAGCAATATTATGAGTGCCAATCAACAGGTTCTGGCTTCTCCTTTACTGAATGGCCAAGTCGATTTCAGTCAGGTTGATTTAAAGAAAATTGAAAGCCAGATGGTTAGTGTGCAAGCTGAAATGCTTAAACTGGCAGGCATGCTGATTCAAAACTCAGATAAAGATGCTTCATCAGAAGCTGAAACAGAAAATACTTGATTTACGCTGATATCTCGTTCAAAAAGAAGCCACTGTTTAAGTGGCTTCTTTATTTTAGAAATTAAATATTATTTTTTGGGCTTTTTACGACAACCAGACGTTTCTGCACAAATTCTTTGAAACCATCAATTGAAAGTTCATGACCATAACCTGAATTTTTGATCCCGCCAAATGGCAGCTCTGGCGCAGTATCGGTATACCAGTTGATCCAGATCATGCCAGTTTCTACACGTGAAGCCAGCTTTTTCGCCCGCTCAATATTTTGTGAATGAATCACGCCTCCGAGACCATAATTAGAATCATTGGCAATCGATACAATTTCATCTTCATCTTTTGCGACATAGATCTGTGCCACAGGACCAAAGAATTCTTCATACCAGGCCGGATTATCACGGCTGATATTTTCCAGAATAGTTGGCTGATAGAAATTACCTTCATGCTCATAAGGCTTACCACCAGTCACGACTTTCGCGCCATTCTCTACTGCCTTATCAACCTGCTTGGTCAGTTTTTCCAACGCATCTGCTGAGGACAGTGGGCCAAGTGTAGTTTCAGAATCCAACGGATCACCAATTTTTAAGCCTTCAAAGACCTTGATCATGCCCGATTTAAATTGTTCCGCAATTTTCTCATGCAGGATAAAACGTTTAGCTGCTGTACAAACCTGCCCCGTGTTATTAACGCGTGCCTGACAGCCGATTTTGATCGCTTTTTCCAGATCAGCATCATCCAGCACAATAAATACATCATTACCGCCTAATTCTAGTGTCGATTTGGTGACATGTTTCCCAGCTTGCCCTGCTACTGCACGCCCTGCGCCTTCTGAACCTGTGAGAGCAACGCCTTGTACACGCGGATCCGCGATAATATCTGCGACCTGATCGCTACTGATAAACAGATTAGTCCACACACCTTTCGGCGCGCCTGCATCCAGAATCAACTGTTCAAAGGCTTCAGCACATTGCGGAACAATGCTGGCGTGCTTGGCTACCACAGGGTTACCAATCGCGCAGTTTGGGGCAAAGACACGCATCAACTGATAAAAAGGAAAGTTCCAGGGTTCTACTGCCATGATGATGCCTAAGGGATGATGCTCTACCCATGCTTCTCCTAGTTCCGTTTCATAAGAAACTGGCGCTAAAAACTCTTTGGCATGATCTGCATAATACTCAGCAATTTTGGCACAGCTTTCGATCTCACCTTCACTCTGCTTGATCAGCTTACCCATATCCAGTGTCATGATTTTAGCCAGTTCTGACTTGCGTTCCCGCATATTTTTTGCCAGTTTGCTAAGTACCTCAATCCGGGTATCTACTTGTTGAGTCCAATCCGACTTCAGGATTTTTTCTGCGGTATCCAAGGCATTTTGGATATCTTGATCAGTGTGTGACGGATAATCTTTTAATTTCTGGTTGTTAAAGGGGTTAATGGATTGATAACTCATAATTAGATCCCTGCTTGGCCAATTCAATTTTTATAAATGGATAACAACGTGATTTGCGTCGTGACAGAGGTAGTAGAACCGTGAAACTTTTTATTGAATAAATCTGAAAAGCTTAAAGACGCCATATCAACTTAGCATTGTTTTTTTCTGACTATGACTTTGCTTACAGATTGGTTCAAAAGATTACGCAGCGCAGGTAAAAGTTATATCGAGTGGTACAAATTAGAGCTATATAGTTTTCTTAAAATAATTATTCATAAGGCTAAAATCTGGTAACTTTTTTCAAAATAGTTTTTATATAAAAAAACCACCCTTTCGGGTGGTTTTTTTAATCTTAAACCAGCAATTACATTGCACGGTTTTTGATTTTGCGGATCGTTTCCAGCTGAGCAGCAGTTTCTGCAAGAGCAGCCAAAGCAGCAGCAGAGTCCAAATCGCTCTTTTGATTTGCTAGCAATTGTTCAGCGTGTTTACGCGCTTCAATAATTGCCGCTTCATCCAAGTTTTCTGCACGGACTGCTGTATCAGCAAGAACCGTAACAACATGCGGTTGAACTTCTAGAACACCACCAGATACATAGATTAATTCTTCTGTACCGTTTTCCAAAATAACGCGGATCGCGCCAGGTTGGAGCAAAGTTACCAGCGGAGCGTGACCAGGCATAATACCTAACTCACCGCCAGCACCTTTAGCAATTAGCATAGTTACAGTGCCTGAGTACAAAGACTCTTGAACACTTACAACGTCACATTGCATAGTCGCCATGAGAATCTCCTAAATTAGGGAACTAATTAAAGTTTCTCAGCTTTAGCAATCACTTCGTCAATACCACCAACCATGTAGAACGCTTGTTCTGGGATGTGATCGTATTCACCAGCTAGAAGACCTTTAAAGCCACGAATCGTTTCTTTAAGCGGTACAAGTTTACCAGGAGCACCAGTAAACACTTCAGCTACGTGGAACGGTTGAGAGAAGAAACGTTGGATCTTACGTGCACGGTATACAGTAAGTTTGTCTTCTTCTGACAATTCGTCCATACCAAGAATTGCGATAATGTCTTTCAATTCTTTATAACGTTGAAGAACGTTTTGAACTGAACGAGCGATTTCGTAATGCTCAGTACCAACTACAAGTGGATCTAGCTGACGTGAAGTAGAGTCAAGTGGATCAATCGCAGGGTAAATACCTTGAGAAGCGATGTCACGGCTCAATACAACAGTTGCGTCCAAGTGAGCGAACGTAGTTGCAGGCGATGGATCTGTTAAGTCATCGGCAGGTACGTATACCGCTTGGATTGACGTAATAGAACCAGACTTAGTCGATGTAATACGTTCTTGGAGAACACCCATCTCTTCTGCAAGAGTCGGTTGGTAACCTACTGCAGATGGCATACGGCCTAGAAGTGCTGATACTTCAGTACCCGCTAGTGTATAACGATAGATGTTGTCGACGAACAATAGTACGTCACGGCCTTTACCGTTTTCGTCTTTTTGATCACGGAAGTACTCAGCCATAGTCAAACCAGTCAACGCTACGCGTAAACGGTTACCTGGTGGCTCGTTCATCTGACCGTAGACCATTGCTACTTTGTCAAGAACGTTAGAGTCTTTCATTTCGTGATAGAAGTCATTACCTTCACGAGTACGTTCACCAACACCAGCAAACACAGATAAACCTGAGTGCGCTTTCGCGATGTTGTTGATCAACTCCATCATGTTTACAGTTTTACCAACACCGGCACCACCGAACAGACCAACTTTACCACCTTTCGCGAACGGGCATAGTAAGTCGATGACTTTAATACCAGTTTCTAGAAGGTCAGTAGAAGCCGCTTGTTCTGCATAAGAAGGCGCTTGACGGTGAATTGGTAAACGCTCTTCAGTCGCAACAGGACCAGCTTCGTCGATCGGGCGACCAAGAACGTCCATGATACGGCCAAGAGTCGCTGTACCTACTGGTACAGAGATCGGAGCGTTAGTGTTAGTTACGTTCAAACCACGCTTAAGGCCTTCAGTAGAACCCATTGCAATAGTACGAACTACGCCATCACCAAGTTGTTGCTGAACTTCTAATGTAGTTTCAGTACCGTCAACTTGGAGAGCGTCATAGATCTTAGGAACGCTGTTACGTTCAAACTCGACGTCGATAACCGCGCCGATGATCTGAATGATACGACCGCTACTCATTGCTGTCTCCTCAATTCAAACTAATATATGTTAAACGGCAGCGGCACCACCAACGATCTCAGAAATTTCCTGAGTAATCGCGGCTTGACGCAGCTTGTTATAAATAAGTTGCAGGTTCTTGATCAATTCACCCGCGTTATCAGTTGCAGCTTTCATTGCAACCATACGAGCAGACTGCTCACACGCGATGTTTTCGATCACACCTTGATACACCACAGACTCGATGTAACGAACCAACAAGCCATTTAAAAGCTCTTCAGCTTCAGGCTCGTAGATGTAATCCCAACCGTATTGACGGTTAAGCGTCTTGTCTTCTTCAGCAGCTGCCAAAGGAACAAGCTGTTCGATCTTTTGGTTTTGAGTCATGGCGTTGACAAAGCCGTTAGAAACCAGATAAATACGATCTAATTCGCCTTTATCATAAGCGTCTAACATCACCTGTACAGAACCAGATAACTGTTCAAGACTTGGAGTGTCGCCCACTTGAGTGGTCGCACCAAGCACTTTACCGCCGTAGTTTTTAAAAAACGAAACCGCTTTTTGACCAATCAAAGCAAATTGAACTTCAATTGACTGCTCTTGTTGCTGTTGAACGTGTTTTACCACTTTCTTGAACAGGTTAATGTTCAAACCACCAGCAAGGCCACGATCTGAAGACACAATGATATAGCCAACGCGCTTAACAGGACGTTCAACCATATAACGGTGTTTATATTCAGGATTCGCTTGTACCAAATGAGCAATTACACGGTGCATATTTTCGGCATACGGACGGCCTTGAGCCATGCGCTCTTGCGCACGACGCATCTTAGAAGCTGCTACCATCTGCATCGCGCGAGTAATTTTCTGCGTGCTTTTGATACTAGCTACTTTGGCGCGAATTTCTTTTAAATTTGCCATACGCTTAACCTAGTATTCGAAGGCCCTTTCGAGCCCTCGAAGGTTGATTCCGTGAACCAAACCAACACTAATTAGCAAGTTGCTAAATTAGTAAGTTTGAGTCGCTTTGAACTTTTCAATACCAGCTTTGAATTCAGCTTCGATATCTTTATCCCAAGCACCAGTCTCGTCAATTTTTTGCATTAACGCAGCGTGTTCTGAACGGAAGTAAGCAATTAACGCAGCGTCAAAGTCTACGATTTTCTTCACTTCTACGTCAGCCATGTAGCCTTCGTTAGATGCATAAACTGATACAGCTTGGTCAGCGATTGAGTATGGAGCATATTGTTTTTGCTTCATAAGCTCAGTTACGCGTTGACCGTGTTCAAGCTGTTTACGAGTTGCTTCGTCAAGGTCAGAAGCGAACTGAGCAAACGCTGCCAATTCACGGTACTGTGCAAGTGCAGTACGGATACCACCAGACAATTTCTTGATGACTTTAGTCTGCGCAGAACCACCAACACGAGATACAGAGATACCCGCGTTCACAGCAGGACGGATACCCGCGTTGAACAATGATGTTTCAAGGAAGATCTGACCGTCAGTAATCGAAATTACGTTGGTTGGTACGAATGCAGATACGTCACCTGCTTGAGTTTCAATAATCGGCAATGCAGTTAATGAACCAGTTTGGCCTTTAACTTCACCGTTAGTGAATTTCTCAACGTAGTCAGCAGATACACGAGAAGCACGTTCAAGTAAACGTGAATGTAGATAGAACACGTCACCTGGATAAGCTTCACGACCTGGTGGACGACGAAGAAGCAATGAAATTTGACGGTAAGCAACAGCTTGTTTAGACAAGTCATCATAGATGATCAGAGCGTCTTCACCGCGGTCACGGAAGTATTCACCCATTGTACAGCCAGAGTATGGAGCCAAGAACAGCATTGCTGCTGGATCGGCTGCAGCTGCTGCTACAACAGTTGTATACGCCATAGCGCCAGTTTCTTCCAGCTTACGTACTACGTTTGCAATAGTTGATTGTTTTTGACCAACTGCAACGTAGATACATTTAATGCCAGAGTTTTTCTGAGCGATGATCGCGTCGATCGCCATAGCTGTTTTACCAGTCTGACGGTCACCAATGATCAACTCACGTTGACCACGGCCTACTGGAATCATTGTATCTACTGATTTATAACCAGTTTGTACAGGTTGATCCACTGATTGACGCCAAATTACGCCTGGTGCTACTTTTTCAACAGCATCAGTCAGTTTTGCATCAATAGGGCCTTTACCATCAATCGGGTTACCCAAAGCGTCTACGACACGGCCAAGAAGTTCAGGACCAACCGGAACTTCTAATACACGACCTGTACAACGAGCTTTTTGACCTTCTTGAAGGTTTAAGTAGTTACCTAAAACAACGACGCCCACTGAATCCTGTTCTAGGTTCAGTGCCATACCGTATAAGCCGCCGTCGAATTCGATCATTTCACCGTACATTGCATCAGCAAGGCCGTGAATGCGCACAATACCGTCGGATACCATAACAATGGTACCTTCGTTTTTAGCGGTCGCGCTGGTGTCCAGATCGCCGATACGCTGTTTAATGAGCGCACTGATCTCGGATGGATTCAGTTGTTGCATTGCGCTATACCTCAATCTTTTTAAAGTTCAGTCTTCTTATATGCAATTAAGCTAGAAGACGAGTACGCATTTTTTCAAGCTTATTAAGCGCAGAATCATCTATCACTTGGTCGCCTGCACGAATAACCACACCCGCGATTAATGCCGGGTTAACTTCTACAGAAACGTTTACTGCTGCATTGAATTTTTTCTCTAACGCATGAGTAAGAAGTTGTTCCTGTACAGAAGTCAACGGGAATGCTGATTCAATTACAACATCCACAGTATTGTTATTCTGTGATTTGAGCTGTTCATATTCTGCAGCGATTTCAGGAAGCAAAGCCAAACGTGCGTTTTCAGCAAGCATAGTCAAAAAGTTTGACACTGCAGGCGTTTGGTCTTCGCCTAAAACTTTAGCAAAAAGTGCCACCTGCTCAGCAGGTGTCAACTCAGGGCGATTTAGATAAGCTGAAAATGCTTCGTCTTGCACCGCAGCACTGAGCAAGTTAAGTGCTGTTGACCAATTGTCAGTTGCACCTTGCTCAGAAGCGTAAGCAAATGCTGCTTTAGCGTAAGGGCGTGCCAACGTCAAGAGTTCAGCCATAATCCGCCTCTCTTAAAGTTTAGCAGCCAGCTGAGTCAGCATGGCATTGTGAGCTTCTGCGTCAACTTGCTGGCTAAGAATTTTCTCAGCACCAGCAACTGCAAGAGCAGCCACTTGTTGACGTAATTCTTCGCGAGCAGCATTGATTTCAGTATCAACAGCTTCTTTAGCTTGTTGACGAATACGCTCACCTTCAGCTGATGCTTGGGTACGAGCTTCTTCGACCAATTGCGCTGCACGACGGTTCGCTTGTTCGATCAATTGAGCCGCTTGTGCTTTTGCCGCGTCCAGTTCAGCTTTCACTTGTGCTTGCGCATCTGCAAGGTCAGCCTTCGCTTTTTCAGCAGCATTTAAGCCATCAGCGATTTTACGCTGACGTTCACTAATCGCATTGATTAGTGGTGGCCATACAAACTTCATGCAGAATGCGACGAAAATCGCAAACGCAATCGCTTGGCCAAACAATGTGAGGTTGATATTCATTGCAAATTCCTCAAATAGTGAATTTCGGAATTAAGCTGATTAACCTACAAATGGATTAGCGAAGATGAAGAACAAGCCAATACCAACACCGATCATAGGCACAGCATCAAGAAGACCCGCGATTAAGAACATACGAGTTTGAAGTTGTGGAGCCAATTCTGGTTGACGAGCTACAGCTTCAAGGAAACGGCCGCCTAGAAGACCAAAACCAATCGCAGTACCTAAAGCACCGAAAGCGATCAAGATAGCAGATGCAATTGCAACTAGACCTAAAGTGAGTTCCATGATAATTCCTCAGAGGTTAGGTTTATACCAAATTAAGTTAAAAAATTGTGCCCAACCATCCCGTGACAGTTAGGCAATACCATTAATGCTTTTCGCTTGCCATGCTCAAGTATACGATAGTCAGCATCATGAAAATGAATGCTTGTAGCGTAATAACAAGAATGTGGAAGATCGCCCAAGGCACAGATAACGCCCACTGGATCCAGAACGGTAATAACGCGATAAGAATGAAGATTAACTCACCCGCATACATGTTACCGAATAGTCGTAGAGCCAATGAAACTGGACGTGCAAGGAAGGTTACCAATTCCAGAATCAAGTTCACTGGAATAAGGATCGCTTTTGCAACTGGGTTACTTGGGTTAAATGGGTTAAGTGCTAGTTCACCAACGAAGCCGCCAACACCTTTTTCACGGATGCTGTAGAACAAGATAAGTGCAAATACAGACAATGACATACCAAGGGTAATGTTAGGGTCAGTAGATGGAACGATCTTGAAGTATACGTGGTGTGGATCAATACCAAACAGGCCACCAATCACGTGTTGAGCGACATAAGGAATCCAGTCAACCGGGATAAGGTCCATCAAGTTCATGAGGAAAATCCACACGAAGATGGTTAGCGCTAGTGGAGCGATCAAACGCGATTTACCATGGAAGGTATCGCGTACACTTGAGTCAACAAACTCGATAATCATTTCGATTGCAGACTGGAACTTGGTAGGAACACCAGAGTTTGCAGCTTTCGCTACGAGCCAGAATAACAAGCAGAAAATGATACCAAGGCCGATTGACCAACCCATTGAATCCAAGTGAATAGCAGTGAACCCCATCTGTTGAGCTTCAGCACCGTTCTCGGCCAATTTCCATGTACCGTCTGGCATTTTGCCATAGGTCATATTGGTCAAGTGATGCTTGATATACTCGGTCGAAGTAAGGGCATGTTCTTCAGCAGCCATAAATCACACCTGGTCAATGTCAAAAAACTATAGAACAAACGAATATCGCGTGCTGCTTGATATCTCGCCTGCTCCTAAAAAAACTTTTCAATTTTTTGTTGTGTTTAAACTCGTTTTTGTAGACGTGACACCCAAAAAGGAGCGACCCACGACATGGCTTGAACGAGCATAAAACCACAAAACAACGCAACCGGGGATAACGGCTTGACATTGCTTAAAATTAAAATGAAACCAACAATCACAATTGCAAACTTGCCCATCAAGCCTTTATACATGTTCGAAAGAACCTGCTTAGATGCCCGGGCTCCTGCCGCTCGAAATGATTGCCATGAAAAATAACAACTCGCAAGCCAGCAGACGAACGCCCCCAAAGCGGCACTCAAGGCTACGGTTGAGTCTTTCACGACCCAGCCAATCAAGGCTGAAACAGGAATCATTAATGCTTGTAAGAGGACTAAAGCTTTCGCTAATCGTCGGTCAATCAAGCGACTAGTTCGGCTCATTATTTATTCACTCACAGCAAGCATGCTTGACAAGTTTAGCTGATGATTATTTTTAATCGCAGGCATTATAGAGTTACACCCCTGAACATGCAATCTTTTCCCGACCTTAGTCGTGTTTTTTTCAACAGATCAAATGCTGGCAAACTAATCAAAACTTGATTATTTTTAAATCATTGATGGGCATTTAACACACATTTACGGGTTTGCTCGGCCAATTTCTGCCAGGCCTGGATAAAGTCCCCTGCCCCACTCATGCTTTCATCGACACTCTGGAATACAATCGGTTTCAGTTTTCGGTACTGATTTTCACCAGCATGCGCTTCTGCCAGCAGACACATTTTGCTCTGCACACGAGTGTCTTGCAGATATTTGATTTGCGCCACGGTTGGTGACACATGTGGGTCATCGGTTAAAGCTCCCATAAACTTCAGATTCAATGGGCGTTCCAGATATTGATAGGCATCATGATAGGACCAATAAGGTTGAGCTTTACTTGTAGAACTATAACGCTGTGCAGTCAAAAACATGGTTTGGGCAAAGTCACGCGCATTTTTCCAATAGGCCTCCCGATGCTCAGGCAGCTGCTGAGAACGTAAGGCTGCAATAAAGAAACCGATACGTACTGCATTGTTGGGATCGAGCCAGACATGGGTATCGACGGTATCTTTTAAGGCTTGCCCACGTGGATTACGCATTGGTAAAGTGGTCAGAATACCCGAATCTAAAATCGCGATACTTTTATTGTTATTGTTCAACACTTTTGCCAACGGCGCTTCATGTGCCTGCCCTAACCAGATCACCAGGCCGGCATCCTGAATCGTTTTACGGTGTGCCGGGGTCAGACTGACATCATGACCGCTTTGATTGGCCAGTAATAAAGTCGGCTGTTCCACGCCTTGAGTAATGGTCTTGGCAATCAGATAAATCGGCTGCGTTGAAACCACCAGACTTTGCGACCAGCTAATGGTACTGAACAAAGCCAGGCTACACAGGGCAAGGAAACGGAACATGAAGAGAAATCGCTATATAAGGATAAATTTAATAGTGTTATAATATAACAAAATTACAAAAATACCTATGCCCAATCGAAACTCTGGGCGCTTCATGTTAAGATTTGAAATCTTTTAATTTTCAGTTTCGCACCTGAGGTGAACTATGGGTTCATGTTCGCACGAACACCACAATGCATTGCACGGCGTACACGACCATCCAAATGTCGCGCAACGTCTGGCCGAAGCAGAGAGTCTTTGTGCGGCAAGTGGCGCACGCCTCACTCCTTTACGCAAAGAGGTACTGGAACTGATTCTGAATGCAAGCGGCCCGATGGGTGCGTATGACCTGCTGGCACAAATGAAAAATGCCAGCGACCGTCCCGCTGCCCCACCAACGGTGTACCGTACACTCGACTTTTTATTAGAAAAAGGCTTTATTCACCGCCTGACCTCTATTAATGCCTATATTCCCTGCTGCCATCCGCGTGAAGGCCATCAGGCGGCATTCTTGATTTGTACTGAATGTAAAGCAGTCAAAGAAGCATCTGCACAAGGTTTATTAGAACAACTGGATGCCTTGGCGGCTTCAGACGATTTTAGTGCACACCACAGCATTATCGAAATTTCAGGAATCTGTCAGCAGTGTCGCAACAAAGCTTGAATGCATCACCCTTGATCCAGCTTTCCAAGATCTGGGTCAATATTGATGATCGTGACATTTTAAAGGCCATTGATTTCTCTTTGCAGGAGAAAGAGATTGTTACGCTGATTGGTCCGAACGGTGCCGGTAAGTCGACCTTAATAAAGGTCATGCTTGGGATCGTCAAACCGAAATCCGGTGAAATCAAAACGGCGCGCAAGCTAAAATTCTCTTATGTGCCACAGAAATTCAATCCTTCACATAGTCTGCCACTACGTGTCAAAGACCTGTTAGCTCTAGAAAAATGCCCTGCGGATATTACGGCAGAAATCATCCGTGATACCGGCATTGCCAAACTGGAAAATTCTAAAGTACAACAGCTTTCCGGCGGTGAACGTCAACGTGTGTTGTTGGCTCGCGCCTTATTACGTCAGCCGGATATTCTGGTACTGGATGAACCGATGCAGGGTCTAGATATTCAGTCTGAGGCTGAACTGTATGAATATGTGCGTAGCCTGCCGGAAAAATATGGCTGTGCCATTTTAATGGTCTCGCATGACCTGCAATGGGTGATGCAAGGCACGCATCGCGTGGTTTGTCTGAATAAGCATATCTGTTGTAGCGGCCTGCCAGAAAGTGTGCAGCAGCATCCAGAATATCAGGCCATCTTCGGTACTAACCGGGTATTCTACCAGCATCATCATGATCACTGTGCCCATGGTGACTCCGCGACACCTTGTCAGCACGATTCACGTCCCCACATTCACCCCGAGCCGGAAGCTTAAGCCATGATGGATTGGTTATCTCTCCTATTACCTGCATGGATTATGGGAACACTCTTGGTGTTCCTGACCGCACCACTCGGCTGTCTGATGCTGTGGCGCCGTATGTCTTTCTTTGCAGATACCATGGCACATGGTACTTTGCTCGGTGTTGCAATTGCTGGTGCGATGAGCCTGCCACTCTGGATGGGTGTCAGCTTTATTGCAGTCTTATTGGTCGCTGTACTTTGGGTACTGTATGACCCACGCTTGCCAAATGATGCGCTGCTTGCACTCTGCTCCGCCACCCTGCTCTGTTCAGGGCTGTTATTCATTCAGCATTTACCGAATTTAAGACCGGAACTGCTTAGCTATTTGTTTGGTGATCTACTCACCATTTCATGGACAGATCTTCCTACTTTTGCCGTCGTGATTATCTTGGCATTGGCCGTTCTATATAAAAGCTGGCAGGCACAAATCCAAATTGCAATTGATCCTGATATGGCGATCAGTGAAGGGGTGAATGCAAAACTGCAACGTCTGATCTTTATGCTGTTATTGGCATTGTTTACTGTATTGGCATTACGTGCGGTCGGTTCACTCTTGATGGGTGCATTGCTGGTGATTCCAGCTTTGACGGCTCGCCTACTGGCAAATTCTCCTCGTCAAATGGTGATCTGGGCTTTTGTGATTGCACAAATTGGTGTGACAGTCGGACTCTGGTCAAGTGCAGGTCTGAATACGTCAACAGGTCTGACCATTGTGCTGACCATGTCAGTGCTGTTTGCCGCTATTTTTATCCTACAGAAGTTTAAAAAACTGGCTTAAGGCATGGCAGGCAAATTTTATCTGATCAGTGCCTGCTTGCTCGGACACAAGGTCCGTTATGATGGTCGCGACTGTCTGGTAAAAGAGTTGGTCGATTATTTATTGCCGGATCAATATGTCACGATTTGCCCTGAAGTCAGTGGTGGTTTGCCTATACCCCGACCTGCAGCAGAGATTCAATCTGGCGATGGTCTAGATGTGCTGCTGTACCAAGCTCATGTTATAGATATAAATGGTACAGATGTTTCCGATGCCTTTATCAAAGGCGCCTATGCCGCTTTAGATCTTGCCCAAAGATTTCAAGCGACACATGCCATCCTCAAAGCCCATAGCCCTTCTTGTAGCAGCAAGCTGATTTATGATGGTTCATTTACTGGAAATAAAATTCAAGGTGATGGGGTCACAGCAGCATTACTTAAACAGCATGGTATGGAGGTCATGACTGAAGATGAATTTTTACAGATGATTCTTTAAGAGATCGTTAAATTTCCTCTCCTTTAAGGAGAGGTTTCCCTACTGATGCACCAAACTCAATAAAAACGCAGCTCCAGCGAACAAGCTGGCAAAAGTTCGATTCATGACTTTCTGCTGTTTTGGCGATTTCAGAAGACGCAGAACCTTGGCAGCCAGACCGGTATAACCTGCCATCACAATCAGATCAATCGTTACCATAGTCGCGGCCATAATCACATACTGAATCCATTGCGGTTTAGATAAGTCCAGAAATTGCGGTAATACTGCCAGCAAAAATACAATTGCCTTGGGATTACTCATATTGACCAGAAAACCGTGAATGACGAGTTTCCCAGCTGATTTTCGTGCGAGTTCATGTTTAATTTCAATCGACTGCGCTGGTGCTTTCCACTGCAAAAAGGCCAGATACAATAAATAGGCAACCCCAAACCATTTCACTGCAAGAAATGCCCAAGGTGTAGTCGCAAACAATACCCCTGCCCCGGCAGCCACAATGGCAATTTGAACCAATAGGGCGAGTTGCAGGCCGAGCGCATTCCAGTATCCATGTCGAAAGCCATAATTCAGTCCGCTCGACATTGAAGCAATAGCACCCGCACCTGGGGAAATACTGATCACCCAACAGGCTAACATATAAGCAAACCAGACTTGATAGGACATAGAGATTTAACTCATTCAAATTCAGGATCTAATTATATGACTTTTCCAATATTTTCAGCCAAAAAAATTGCTTAAACATCAGACTGCATACTATTCACTCTATAGCGCTTCAGGCACAATAGCAGGATTGGATACAGAAAATTTATTACAGGAGCCATGAATGACAGCCCAATCTGTAATTTTGCCATTACCTTCAGATCATGCTCGCTTTATTGTTTTACGTCTGAAAAATCTCAGTATCGAAGATTTTAAGGAACGATTAAAACAGCTATTTACGACACGCGATCGCCTGATTACCCAACATCCGAATGCGCAAATTAAAACGGCTGTCGCTTTTGGTCCTGAACTCTGGTCAAAATTGTATGAACAGGCACCTGCTGGTTTTAAACAATTAGAGCCAATTCAAGGTTCATTTAATATGCCTGTGGTACCGGCAGATGTGCTGATCCATATTGCCAGTGCGCGTGCCGATATCTGTTTCGCCTTGAGTCAGTCTTTCTTTGAAGGTATTCGCGATCAGGTTGAAGTACTAGATGAGCGTGTTTGCTTCCGTTACTTTGATGGCCGTGATATTACCGGTTTCATTGATGGGACTGAAAATCCGCAATTCCCGGATGATCGAGCTGAAGTGGCTTTACTGGGTGAAGATACGGGCATTTTCCAGGATGGTTCATTCATTTTTGCACAGCGTTATGCGCATAACCTGGATAAATGGAAAAAACTCAAAGTCGATGCTCAAGAACAAGTGATGGGTCGTACCAAACTTGAATCGATTGAGCTCGAGGATGAGGTAAAACCTGCCAATGCGCATATCGCTCGTACTGTCGTTGAAGATGAGGAAGGCGAGGAAATGGAAATTCTACGTCACTCTCTGCCTTATGGAGATGGTCGTGGTGACCAAGGTCTATTCTTCATTGCTTATACCAAAGACCTGAAAATCATTGATACCATGTTAGTGCGTATGTTTGGTACATCAGGCGATGGGATCCATGACCGCTTGCTACACTTCGTGACTCCAATGGATGGTGCGTATTACTTTGCGCCGAGTGAGGAATTGCTGGAAGAGGTTTTGGAAGGGTAAAGTGAAAAGCCGATGAAAGTCGGCTTTTTAAATCAATTATTCTTAGAATGAGAATTCTTTTTTATTATTTCCTTCAAAATATTTTATATTCAAATTATTATCAATCTCTACATTCTTTCCTGCATATATATATATTTCTGAAATTAAGTTAAAATCTTTAACTTTCATAATCCTTAAATTGGCCCCTTCTTCATCAAAAAACGGAGATACTATTAAAAAGAAATCTTTTTCTCCTTTCAAGAGCACACTCATTCCATCTTGAGGATTAATAAAGTTATACTTATTCAACATTGTTTGCGAAGATATCAATCTTAACCCATTACACTTATTTAATTTAATATTATTTATACATTTAAAATGAATATCGGATGAATAGGGCAATTTAGAAAATTCTTTATTATTTAAATTCAAATCCTCTATTTTACTTATACGACCTTTTTCAAAATTATAACATTCATCTTCAATATTAATATTATTATTTTTTAAAAAATAGGTAGTTCCTGATAAACAAATTTTATTACCCTTCTTATTGTATTTTATAATAGCAGGTTCATTATAAATCTCCCTTAACTTACCATCAACAAAATTACCTACCATCTGAGGAACAGGAATTACTTTTTTCCCTAACGGGTCTAATATAACTATCAGCTTAACAACTCTACTTTCACCTACACCTAAATCTCTATTATGATTTAAGATTAATAACACTTTATCATTTGAAAAATTAGGTAAATCTTTAATATGCTTATTATAAACCTCAAGCTTATCTTTCGAACAAAAATCAATATTTCCACCTTCAAAATAACATTTTGAGACATTATCTGAAGTTATCAATATATTTTCTTTGGGGTATGTACAACTCGAAAATCCTAAAATAGAAAGAAATAATAAAATTAATTTGAACTGCATTTTTAAAACCTATTTATTTGAATGATAAGTATGTATTTTCTCAAATATAACTTTAACTTTCTCAGTAGAATGTTTATTTGCTTTATTTGTTCTAGATTCATGGTAACCAATATTACCATCAGAAATAACCCCATATTTATTCTTTTTTCCCTTTGGTAAAGCAATTGAAGCCCACTCTTTAGAAGCATCAACCATAGCCTGTTCTACAGTTTTATTTCCATTAATAATCAGGTTATAGATAGATGAACGACCTCTTAATAAATGTTCCTTAAAGACTCTTTCTTGCATATCATGATCATACAACTCATTACCAGTCAAATTTAGTCTTGCTTTAGCTGCCGCTAGAGTAGAAGGAATCGTTTGATATTTCCCCGTTGCAAATCTTCTTCTATTATCATCCCATTTATATTTTTTCGCAGCCTCTAAAAGCTCATCAATAGTTTTCCCAGTAATTGTACCTGGCAAGTCATTCATTTTCCCATATTTGACCCTTTTCCCTTCAGGAGCTCCCGCATTCCAAGCTTCATAGCTACCTTCACCACTAGCAATTGCGTCCCCTAACTCTTTTACAAGATCATCAATAGTTTGGTCTGTTATTTTAGAAATAGTAGAAGTATTTACAATTATTCCTGCACAATTAAAAATAGAATTTATATTTAGTGATTTAGCAATCTCAACTATCGGCTTACCATTTAGATCTTTAATCTCTTTTTTAAAGTATTCATCATTAAAGTAAATACTCGAGAATCTTGTTACATCAAAATGAACCCAAGTAGTTGCTCCATTTGCTCCACTCTTAAATTTTGTTGGCTCTAAATATATTTTATCAGAAGCCCTTTCTTCACTTGCTCCCATTTTTACAGTCATAATTTCTTTTCTAATAAACTCTACATCTTCTATAGCCTTAGTTCTTTTCCCATTTTTTTTGATGTGTATATCTAGCGCTAAACCCATATGGTTTACTGTGGTTCTGCCTTTTTTCTTATTATCACCTATACATCTATAACCAGATTCAATATAAGCCACTTCAAGGCCTTTAGGTTTAAATTCATTTTTTAAATAGAAATTTAAAGATTTTAATATCCATATTAATGACCTATGTAATCCTGGATATTCATTGGCAGTATTAAAGCCTGACTTTGTATTTCTTCTATTCATACCATAGCCTGAACATTCTCCACAAGGGCAACTGGCTTTAGCCATAAAATTAGCAATCGGGTATTCATAATAAAACTTATCTAAAGCAACTAAAACACTGCCACATATTTTTCCAGTTTCTGGCACCCCCATATAATCTCTTTGAAACTGTTTAATACATTTCGCAGTTAAAGGAGTAAACTCATCTGTAGGTAATGCACCTCCAAATCCAGCTAATCTGATATTAACTTCTCTAATTAATTCACTTTGACCTTTTGATATACACTGAGGATTATTTTCACACAAATTTTTGGTATTGGTTTTAGGTGTTCCACTCTCTTGGCTACGGTCTTCTGTAATATCAATTTTTACCGATTCTGAAAGTGCTTTTTTCCCTTCCTCATACCATTCATTAAGTTGTTCTAACGCTTTCCTTTGGTATTCTTCAAATGTAGTAGCAATGCCTGTATCTGCCGTAGTAGCAACTTTTTTATCTTCTGTTTTACTTTTTTCTATTGGTTGAGTACTCGTTTTTTTATTCGTACTAATATTATTCCCTGTTGCAGGTGTATTAACTGGTAGCTTAATTACTTGGCCTATACTAATTCTATTAGCATCTTTTATTCTATTCAGCTTTTCAAGTGCTCGAACTGTGGTCTGATATTTCTGCGCAATAGATGATAAAGTTTCACCCTTTTCAATAGTATGTGTTTTACGCTTATAACTTCCCTGACTTCCATTATTATCAACTGTTTTTAAATCCAATAGAATTTTAGGGCTAATTACCGTGACAAGCATACGATCTTTCGACATTGTGAATGTCTGAACTTTTTTCATACCTATGCCAAAAAGGCTTTTGACGTAAATATCTAAAACTGTTCCTTTATCTCTTTGAATCTCGTATAGGCATCCTTTAGAGTTGGTAAAGCCACGCACTACATGTTGGCCTGTTTTACTATTTTTAACTTCATATTGAACTTTAGAAATTGGGTTACCCAATAAATCTAAAATTTGTATGGTTGCTAAAGACTTATTCACCATTTTTGTTTTTATATCCTAGTTATTATTATGTTCTATTAAATCTTCTACATCATAACCCTGAACATTTAATTCCCAATCATCATTAAGGCCTACTAAAACTTCAATCTTAGAAGGATCTGCTGTAGTCATTTTTTTAGTACGACCATGCTCATCAAGCTGACCTGATATATATGAATTTGTCTCTGGAATAAAAGCTTTATAAGTTAATGTACTGAAGTCAGATTGCCAAAATAAATCATATACATCCAGTCTGTTGCTATATAAAGGCTTGTTGGGAAGCTGAGGTACTTCATACGTTACGTTTGCTCCCCCCATAAAACTATGCTTCCCAGCCTTACACTCAAACTTCCCACCTGTTACTCCAAATACACCTTGTCCATTAATCTTTAACTGAGAACCACCAGCAGTAAGCACAATTTCTTTAGGGCTTATAATTTCAATTCGTTCTTCAGTCGAAATAATTTTTATTTTTTGACGAGCAATTGTTTCTATTGCGTCATCTTGTGCCTGGAGTTCGACCTTCCCCTTTGCCGCAATGGCTTTTAATCCTTGTTGGGCTGCAAATAAACTGATCTTCTCCTGAGAGTGAGCAATCAAAGATTTCTGTGTGGAAAAATTAATATTATCCGCAGCACTGTGGTTAATCTGCTGATCAGCTGAAAGATACAGATCTTCATTAGTTGAGAGTGCAATTGAATTCGGTGCACACAGCAGCATTAAAGCCTGTTTAAAGGTTTCAGCCTTGCTTTGATCTTGCTGTTCAATCTGATCCAGAAATTTTTTCAGATGATCTAACCCTTCTAAGGGATCTGTTTGCTGATTTTTGGCAATCTCACTTAAGGCTTTACTATGATTCAAACTAGATTCAAGCTGGCTTTTCGCAGGACTGGCATTTAAGTGATTGGCATTGGCATTTTCTTGTTTATAGGTAGAGAGAAGCAAGCCAGCTCCCGCTCTAAGTGCTCCCCATTGATCTGTTCTTAACTCAAAGCCCTCACCACGCCCGTCGCTAGCCTCATCTTCTTTTGGATGACTTAGATTTCCTAAATTTAGCTGACTGGCTCCATGACTACTTTGCAGCTGTGCACTAATCTGTCCAGTTGTATCATCGAAGCGAAGCTGGTTAAAACCCTCGCTATCTACTTCCTGAGAACGGATACCACTTAGTTTTTTAGTGAATGGCAACTGCCCCTTCTTATCAAACATAGTTTGATAACGTTCAGCTTCATGAATACGTCCAACAATGAAGGGACGATCAATATCTCCTTCGAAGAAATCAATCACTACAATTTCCCCGATACGTGGATGGAATCGGGCGCCATAACCTTCACCTGCCCATGGCGTTAGCACATCTACCCAGGCCGAATCAGTGTCATTATCATTGGCGCCAGCACCACCATCATGCTGATGATCTTCACTACGGGTAAATAAAAAGCGAACCTTCACGCGTCCCCATTCATCGACATAAATAGTCTCACCTTCAGGCCCTACCACTTTCGCCCGTTGTGGATAGGCCACGGGCCGATGTTGTAGTGGATGATATTCAGGTATCACCAGAATATCTCGACGAATTAAATACAGCTCATTGCCTTGTCTCTCGTCATCCAGAACTTTCCAGCGACTGGACAGCATGAGCTGATCCACCTTTAGCAAAATGTCTTTTGGTAAATTATTCTGGTTATAGAAGTGTTTGCCCAAAATTAAAAATTCACGCTCATTGCACGGATGTTGATCAATTTCGGGATGATCATGCAGTTCAAACCAGTAACCCACTTGGGCATCACGAACACTACTGCTGGCCTTAAAATATTTGGACTGCATGGCATGATAGTGACTAAGTTGCTGACTAAGTTGATCCAGTTGAGCTGGACTGGATGATGTAGCCTGATCTTCTCTATTTAGGTCACTGGTCCAAGCTGGGCTGATGTTCCAGACATCTTCCAGATTTAAACTAGTATGATCCTGAACACTACTCTGCTGAATATTCACCAATCGCTGGTTTTGCTCCTGCTCCAGATCTATAGCTTGCCAGCGTTGCAATCCAACATTGTTTGGCACTAATTGGCGCTCAGCAATTAGGCTGGTGATAGTATCGAATTGCTCAGTTGCATGACTGCGATGGAAGCGGATGGAACGGCGCTTTAAGGCTTGAAAATATTGCTGCTCATCAACAAGACGCAGGACTTGTGGCTGAATGGTTCGAGCTGATATTGAAATGATTAATTCCTTTTCATCAATCAGCCAGTTAATACCCTCACTACGCCATAGGCGGGTCAGAAAGTCATAATCACTTTCATTGGACTGTATGACCAATGGCCGTACATCATATTCACGATTTAGTCCGGAAAGATCCAAACTTAAACTTTGCGCAAATAAGCCACTTCGCTTTTGCCATTCAGCAAACAAAATTTCACTGATTTCTTTGACACTTTTATTCAAAAACACACGACTATTACGGCGTTTATGCCAAAGTGAAGTCGCATCTTCGAGAGTCAGCTGATAGACACTTAAAGCACCATCGCTATGCCCCTGTTTAGCTGCGGTAATGATACCTGTAGTCCGGAAAAGCTCACCTTGATCAGTGACCTGATCAACAGCAACCTGACAGCCAATAAACTGTTTTAAGGGAATATAGGGATGAGTGGATAGACAAAGTAATTCAGCATGTAGCCCCTCATTGATCCAGTGCCTGCCTTCAATACGCTGAATCAGAACCTGAGAATTTAAAATTTCATTGGAAAATCGGAGATGAAGTGCACGCTTCTGTGAGCTTAGACCCAAGCCTTCAAGCACCGTATAAATACTCTGTAGCATTTTATAATTATTATTTGAGGTTATTTTTACCGCACTGATTTTAGGGAATAAGCTTAGAACAATCCATCTTGGTATTTATTTCACATGAATTAACCACAAATAGCCTTAACCTGACCTTATATCCTCTATGCTTATGAAATAGAAGATGTATTCTGTTTCAACCTTTTCAATTTTTCTGATTATTTGCCGATTCACTTACTGCTACACTGAAAGCCGAATACTTTATATCTCCTACATCATCCTCGATTACAGGATAAGCCAGAGGCCAAGGACATGCTTGAGTTACATTCTAAACTTCCCAATCTGGGCGTTACTATTTTTAGTACCATGTCGGCCTTGGCACAAAAACTCGGAGCAATTAACCTGTCACAAGGTTTTCCAGATTTTCCTGCTCCACCGCAATTGATTGAAGCCCTCAGTCGGGCGGCTGAAAATGGTTTTAATCAATATGCACCGGGTGATGGTTTACCAGTATTACGTGGGCTGGTCGCTGATCTTTATCAGCATCGTGACCAGCTCATTCTAGACCCGGTAGATGAAATCACCATTACTCCTGGCGCAACGATTGCAATCTTCTGTGCAATTCAGGCAACGGTACGAACAGGTGAAGAAGTCATTATTTTTGATCCCAGTTATGACAGCTATGCGCCAAGCGTGAAGCTGGTCGGTGCCAAACCGGTACATATCGCTCTGGAATATCCTGGTTTTTCTGTGGACTGGAATCAGGTCAAAGATGCAATCAATGACCGTACCCGCATGATTGTAGTGAATACACCGCATAATCCCACCGGAACGGTATGGACAGAGCAAGACTGGCAACAGCTGATTGAACTGATTCGTGATCGCAATATTGTAGTTCTGTCTGATGAAGTTTATGAACATCTGGTATTTGATGAAGTTCGTCATCATTCTGCAGCATCATTTCCGGAACTCCGTGAACGCAGTTTTGTGATTGGTTCTTTTGGTAAAACCTTTCATGTGACCGGCTGGAAAACTGGTTTCTGTGTTGCACCGCCAGCCTTAATGCAGATGTTCAGACAGATTTACCAGTTTGTCAGCTTCTGTGGTGTAACGCCAATTCAGGTGGCTTTGACTGAATATATGCAGCTACATTCTGAACATATCCATGAGCTGTCCGGTTTTTATCAGACCAAACGGGACCTGTTTAATCATGCACTTACAGATTCCCGTTTTCACTGGACGCCGTCTCAAGGTACCTATTTCCAGAATCTGGATTACAGTGAAATTCGTCCTGATCTGGATGCACTGTCGATGTGTCACTATCTGGCTGAACAGCATGGCATTGTAGCGATTCCGGTATCAGCGTTTTATCAGGAGCCGCCTAAAGATTTACACTTATTACGCTTCTGCTTCGCCAAAAAAGATGAAACCTTGATAGAAGCGGCACAGATTCTTTCCAAAGTTTAAAAAAATAGACTTATTGGTTACTGAAAAGCTAAGGCGTTCTTGATGCGGATCAAGGATAATTTAGTCCTGATAAATATATGAAAAATCAAGAACAGGATGTCATATGGCACAGCAAGCATTGGTTCACCAGCAGAATTTATGGAAAACATTTTTTATTTTCCTGTTACCGCTGGTCGTTACCAACATCCTGCAAAGCCTGTCCGGTACGATTAATACTTTTTTTGTCGGGCAAATGCTCGGCGTGCAAGCAATTGCCGCTGTGGCAGTATTTTTCCCGATTCTGTTCTGTCTGATGGCTTTTGTGATTGGTCTCTCTGCAGGTTCTACGGTTCTGGTAGGACAAGCTTGGGGTGCCAGAAACCTGGAAAAAGTGCGCTGTGTAGTTGGCTCTACCCTGTTTATGACACTGATTGGTGGCAGCCTGATTGCCCTATTGGGTGTATTTTTTGCTGAAAATATCCTGCAACTCTTGGGTACAGATCCGGATGTGATGCACCTGTCTTTGCCTTATGTGCAATGGATGCTGGCCGGTAGTCCTCTGATTTTTATTTATATTATTTATACTTCAATTTTACGCGGGGTTGGAGACAGTACTACGCCACTGTTTGCCTCTGCCCTAACGATTGGTGTGGGCTTGGTAGTGACACCGGTCCTGATCGCGGGTTATTTTGGTTTTCCTAAGATGGGGGTCATCTCTCCAGCAATTGCAACCATTCTGGGCAACTTGGCTGTTCTGTTATTTCTCATTCTCTATTTAAATTATAAGCGTCATCCTCTAAGACCAGACTGGGCGTTGATCAAAGATATCCGTCATCAGCCCCAGCTCAGCAAGATTATCCTGCGCTTAGGTATTCCAACCGGGGTTCAAATGGTCACAACTTCAGTCGCTGGTCTGGTCATTGTAGGTCTGGTCAACCGTTATGGTGCAGAAGCGACGGCGGCCTATGGTGCCGTGAATCAGGTGCTGAATTATATTCAGTTCCCTGCCCTTTCTATTGCCATTGCGGCTTCCGTCTTTGGGGCACAGGCCATTGGTGCTGGTAAAAATGATTTGCTCAATAAAGTGACCCGAACTGCCTTAAGTATGAATATCTTGTTCACAGGTAGTCTGGTGATTCTGGCTTATCTGTTTTCTAAATATCTGATGGCACTATTTATCACTGATCCGCAGGTCGTGGTATTGGGTCAGCAACTTCTCTTCATTGTCCTATGGTCGATTTTGTTCTTTGGTGCTAGTGCAATTTTTGCTTCGATCATGCGGGCCAGTGGCACAGTAACAATCCCTATGTTGATCAATATCATTGCCATTATTGGAATTGAAGTACCAGCTGCCTATATGTTCAGCCGCTGGTGGGGTTTACAAGGGATCTGGTATGGCTATGCCCTTGCCTTTGTCTGTCTTTGTATTATGCAAGGCTTGTATTACCAGTTTATCTGGAAGAAAAAGACCATCGAGGCACTGGTTTAATCTTCCGGCCTGAACTACTGGATAAACCTTAGTAAACCACCTCTAAAGAGCGTATTTCCTGCTTAATCCATATTTTTTATATGGATTCATTTTTATTATATTTTTCAGGCATGAAGATCCTTGTTATAAGCAGTGTATTGTATAAAAACACAAGGTCTTCTCATGGCTAAACGACAAATTAAACTGGGTGCTTTTATTCCAATGACTTCGCAACATGCGGCAGGTTGGCGCCATCCTGAATCTCGTCCTCAGGATCATTTAAGCATTGATTATGCGATTGAATTAGCAAAAACTGCTGAACGCGGCCTGTTTGATGCCTATTTCCTTGCAGATGGTCTGGCAGTCAACTGGAGTCATGGCGCTTCCAAACATAATAAGAAGGTCGGTTATAGCGATAAAGTTGTGGGCTTTGAACCCGTCACCTTATTCGCAGCGATTTCAGCCGTCACCCAAAATATTGGTTTTATTGCCACTGCTTCTACCACCTATGAAGAACCATATCTGTTGGCACGAAAATATGCCTCTTTAGACCATATCAGTAAGGGTCGTACCGCATGGAATGTTGTCACCACCATTTCTGCTGAAACCGCGCGGAACTTTGGTTTTAGTGCCCATCCGGATGCCAAAGTCCGTTATGAGCGCGCGGATGAATTTATTGAAGTTGTACAGAAGCTCTGGGACTCCTGGGAAGATGATGCATTCCTCTATGACAAAGAAAATGGTCATTTCTTTGATACATCTAAACAGCACGAACCCCTGCATAGCGGCAAATATTTTAATGTCCAGGGTGCACTCAATGTCCCTCGTCCACCACAAGGCTATCCAGTGATTGTTCAGGCGGGCCAATCTGAAGATGGACGTGAGCTGGCCGCCAAATATGCCGAAGTGATTTTTACTGCCCAGCAAAGCCTGTCTGATGCACAAGCCTTCTACCGTGATGTTAAAGGCCGTCTGGCTAAATACGGTCGTCATCCGGATGATTTAAAAGTAATGCCGGGGGTCTCTGTCTTTGTAGCTAAAACTGAACAGGAAGCCAAAGAAAAATATGAATTACTGAATCGTCTGATTCATCCAGATGTCGGTTTGGGCTTACTGTCTGGTCTGGCAGGGGATATTAATCTTTCAAACTATGATTTGGATGCCCCATTTCCTCTAGAAGATATTGAGATCAAGTCTAGCCGTCAGCAAATGATGTTTGAGATTGCTGCGAAGCATCGCTTTAGTATTCGCCAGCTATATGAATATATTGCCTCTGCTCGTGGTCACTGGACGCTGATCGGGACACCTGAACAGGTAGTCGACCAGCTACAGGAATGGTTCGAAAATGAAGCGGCTGATGGTTTTAATGTCTTGCCACCAACGACACCTGCCGGTCTGGATGACTTTGTAGATTTCATCGTGCCAGAACTACAACGTCGTGGTCTATTCCGGACTGAATATGAAGGTACAACTCTGCGTGAAAACTTAGGACTGAAACGGCCAGAAAATCAGTATGTGATTACGCAACAAAATACTGCGGTTGCCTCTTAAACCATCCATTATAAAAAATGCCCGATAGGGCATTTTTTATTTCTTTAAGTTAAGCACTGGGGTAATTGGTGCTAGTGGAAATGACAACTATGGGCGAGGTTGTGTCGCTGTTGATTTCTGTTTAATTTAAAATGAATGAAGACCCTAGCCTACCAGCAAAACTGACCAGAGCTTGTAAGTAGCAGCTGTTGATCCTTCACGATTGAGAAATTTAATACTTTTAGAATTTCTTTTTTCAACTGCTGTAAACGCGTATTCTGGCGCTTGCGTGGATAAGATAAAGACACCTTTAAAACCTGTTCGATTCGTCCAGGATTAGCCTGCATTACCACAACTGAAGTGCTCAGTAATAAAGCTTCAGCAATATCTTGGGTCGCTAAAATCACGGTAATTTTTTTGGCTTTCCAGATTCGCTGTAATTCTTCATGCAGATGATGACGCATCAGCGCGTCCAGTCCAGCAAAAGGATCATCTAATAATAATATATCCGGTTGAGTAACCAGGCTTTTGGCAATGGCCACTTTCAGATTCATGCCAGCAGACAAGTGCGATGGATAAGCATCCTTAAATGGTTTCAGTTGCAGCAATTCCAGCTGTTCCTGAATTCTTCGGTTTTCCTCTTCTTTGCTTAAAGGGATTTGATGTAAGGCCATGCGGATATTTTCCGTCACACTGAGCCAGTTAAACAGTCGATGATCCTGATAGACAATACTGAGATTTGGAAGATGTTCAGCTGGCTGTTTTCCCTGAATCAGAATCTGTCCCTGTTGATGCTGCTCTAAGCCCTTCAGTAAGCGTAACAATGTGGATTTACCGCAGCCAGCATGCCCTATCACACTGACAAAATCACCTGCATGAATATCCAGATTAATATCTTCGAGGACTTGGGTCTGCTGATCTGGTGCGGTGCTATAACTTTTATATAAATTTTGAATCGTGATTCTACATTGAGAGTGCTCCGTCATTTTTCCTCACCTTTTGCTGCAATACATATTTAATGATTGTTCTAGACTGGATCTATCCTGTTTATGAACTTGGATAAATTTCTGTCTCTTTTAGATCTGCTGAAAATAGGACTCTTTTGACTATAAAAGAGTTTAGGGTAAGGAGTTATCTTGATTTTTTATTTGGTTATCAAAAGCATATATAGATTTTAATAGTTAGATATAAAATTATATATTTCAATAACTTAAAATTTTTTTCTTCTAGAAAACGTTATTTAAAATATTCCGAACAACCAAATCGCAACAATGCTTAGGGCAATAAAAAACCCGCGAATGCGGGTATTCAAATGGCTCTGCTTACCAGGACAATTTATACTGTTCCAGTTCATGCGGCACAAGCTCGACCTGATCCTGGAAGTCAAGCAAGATGTCATTTTTAATGGCCGCCAGACGGTAGTCTTCACGTTTACGCGGACGTTCCAGATCCACTTTCACAATACGTTTGATTCGTCCCGGATGGGGTTGCATTACCACTACGCGATCACCTAACAATACCGCCTCTTCTACATCATGGGTGACCAGAATAGAGGTGATCTTTTCCGACTGCCAGATCCGCTGTAATTCCTGTTGCAAGTTGGCCCGAGTCAAGGCATCCAAGGCACCAAAAGGTTCATCCAGTAATAAAATTTGTGGACGATTCACCAGACTACGCGCAATTGCCACACGCTGGCTCATCCCCCCAGACAGCTGACTTGGATAGGCAGTTTTAAACTGGCTCAATTGCACCAGTTCCAGATGATAATCAATCAGTTCCTGCTTTTCGGCTTTGCTCAGGCCTGATTTTTCCAGCGCTAAAGCTACATTCTGCTCGACACTCAGCCAAGGGAACAAACGGTGATCCTGAAACACAATACCGCGGTCCAGACTGGTGCCCTGAATCGGTTTGCCATCAATCAAAATACTGCCTTGAAACTCGGCATCAAGGCCCACCAAAAGCCGCAATAAGGTTGATTTACCACAGCCACTATTACCGACAATACTAATGAACTCGCCTGGCTGGATATTCAAATTAATCTGATCTAATACCTGCAACTCTTCCCCATCTTTAGGGAAGAACTTGTCGAGTTTCTGGATCTCGACATGACCCTTAATATTCACCTGTTGATTCATGTTGTTATCTCACATCTTTTATTTATTGGCCGCCTGACGCCAGCGTAAGTTATAGTTTTCAAAGAATTGTGCTGCCTTGGAAAATAACAGCCCGACAATCGCAATAATGGCCATGCCATATAGCACCACTTCCATCTGGAACAGGTTCTGTCCGTCCATGATTGGATTGACCACGCCAACCGAGGACACAAAAAAATACTCCGCGCCCACAGTCGCCACCCATGAAAACACCAGCGCAATATTCAAACCGGCAAAAATACTTGGGGCTGCTGCGGGTAAAATCACTTTAAAAAAAGTACGTACCGGACTGAGCTGGAAGATCTGCGCCACTTCCTTAATTTTGACCGGCACATTCTTGACCCCGTCATAGGTATTAAAGAACACCGGATAGAACACCACCAAAGCAATAAAAATCACTTTTGAAACTTCACCGTGTCCAAACCACATAATCATCAGTGGAATCCAGGCAAATACAGCCACATGCTTAATGGCGTTCAATGTTGGAGAAAAGATTCGATCCAGCCAGACGTTTAGACCCAGGGCCAAACCCAGCACTGCACCCATCACTCCACCGGCAATAAACCCTGCCGTATTGCGCAGTAGACTGGCGATAATATTTTCTATCACCTCGCCTGCCTGCCAGCTTTCTACAAAGGCTTGCCATACAGCAGCTGGCGGTGCCAGCAAAGCAGGATCAACCCATTGTTTTGCGGTCACGATCAACCAGGCAACCCACAGAACCGAAGGAATGACCCAGCCGCGATAATCTATTTTTTTCATGACATTTTCCCTATCTAGCCTGATCCCAACCACGGAACTGTTTTTGTATGAGGCGGATAATGACGTCAAAGCCAAATCCCACCAGTCCAATCACCACTACAGTTGCCATCACCACATCGAGCTGGAAAATCTGACGGCCATAGACCATCACATAGCCGATCCCTTCACTTGAGGCCAGCAGTTCTACTGCAACCAGAGCGCCCCATGAACTTGCCAGAGATAAACGCAGACCACCGATAAAACTGATAAAGGCACCTGGCAGAACCACATTTTTAAATCTGGACCAGGTGCTCAACTGATAAACTTCCGCGACTTCGGTCAATTGCTGTGGAATATTGCGCACGCCTTTAAATACATTGATGGTCATCGGTACCAGCGCGGCTTTAGCAATCAGAATAATCTTGAGGGCTTCATCAATCCCGACCAGTAAAATTAACAGTGGAATCCAGCCGATCACGGGTACCAGATTAATGGCTTTAAACGTAGGCCAGATATAGGCTTCTGCTCGACGCAATAGTCCCATGGTCAGACCTAAGACCAGTGCCAGTACAATGCCGGCACTGAACCCATAGCCAATTCGGCTCAGACTGACACTCAAATTGCTCCACAGTTCGCCAGTTTGATACAGATCTTTCAGGGCCACCCAGACCAGTTCAGGTGCAGGCAGCAATAAAGGATTCACCCAGTTCCGTTCTACCGACACATGCCACAGATAGAGCAACGCGATGGGGAAAATTGCTCCGATTCCCCATATGAACACCTGATTCTGTTTAAAAAAATTCAGAATACTTTTTCGGTTCAATCTGGATGCAGCACTGTCCTGTGTCGGTATCTTGGCTGTTTCAAGCTCGATTTCCTGTAACATCACTCTTCCTCCTCAATGGCATGATGGTTATTGCCCATTGGCATTGAGAGGTTTCCAATAATTCTGTAAATTCAGTGTTTTTAGAGCATTATTGACATACTTCGGCTCAATCCATTTATCCACATCGACATTACCGCGAATCAGTTTCAAATCTTGACCCGCTTTAAGCTTCTGCTTAATGAGTGACACGTTATAGGCATCAAAAATCGGGGCACTATGACGTTTCAGATCTACCCCAATATGGGCTTTATTGATGTTGCTATACGATATTCCAGATTTTGCCCAGAGTTTAAACAGGGCATCTTTATTAGCGGGCTTGCTTTCCCAAGCCGCTTGTTTGACCAGCACATTCACTACACGCTGAACCACTTCAGGATATTTTTGCTCAAACTTGGAATTCACCAGTACATAGCCTGAGGTTTTATAGAGATCAGGTTCATTTTTGGTACTATAAATAATCTTGGCAATACCGCGATCGACTACAGGAAAAATATAGCTACTGCTCCAGATTGCATCAATATCACCACTGGCTAAAGCGGAATACGCCACTGGGCCATCCATGTTGACAAAACGGAAGTCTTTCTCACTGAATCCGTATTTTTTGACCACATTAATAATCGATAAATGCAGATTGGTTCCTTTAAAGAAGCCTATTCGTTTCCCTTTTAAATCAGCAATCGATTTAGCCGGAGAACCCGGTGCTACCACCAGATAAGTATTATCCTGTGAGCCAGCCATGGCGACCAGTTTAGTGTCCAGACGACTGGCTTTGCCAATCAGTCCAGGCAAATCACCAATCCAGGTAATATCGACCAGACCATTCGCATAAGATTCATTAATCGCAGGACCCGCTCCTTTAAAGTTATTCCATTGTACTTTGATGCCATCTTTCTGGAATTCTTTTTCAAATAAACCCAAGGTCTGTGCAGTCGCATAGTAATTACCATAACCTACAGGGCGATTACCTGTACCGACCATCGGCGAAGCAAAACGGATCACGCTGGGTTTCGCCTCTGCGGCAGAGGTCTGAATCGCTGGCAGCAGTGTTGTTGTAGAGAGAAGGCCGGCAAAGAATACTTTTGACCATTTAAACATGTGAAAATTCCTCAAAATATAAAATTAGAATCCGTACTGGAATTGTGCGACCAGTTCGTTATAGCTCTTGTTTGTAATGTCGTTGTTGACATGGTTCAGGTTGATCTGAAACTTGGTGGTTTCCGCAAAGAATGCATTCAGGCCCAGACTGTGAATATCAACCGTTTGATCGGCTAAATTTTTGTCACGATCAATGGTGTCGTAGCGATAGAAGGCCTGGTAAGACTTTGGCCACCAGTCGTCATAACGGCCCTGATTACGGAAGCCTTTGACAAACTGCTCACCGAAGTTCCAGAACAAGGTGCCTGTATGCGACTCACTTTCACGCTTATAGGTCTGTGCGGTTTGTGAAATGTAGGTGTCATCTTCACCTTGCACATATTCATAGGTCACACCGAATGGATGATGGTTATAGTAAATATCGAAGCCTTTACGCAGCACATCGCCTTTACCAGCAAAGGCCGCACTAGTTCCATCAATTTCAAATAGATTGCTCTTGCCTTGATACCAGGACAGACCAAAACTCAGTTCACGCAGCCATGAGTTATATTCCGCAGGCAAGGTATAACGCAAACGTCCAATAAAGTTTTTGTCATCATTGTCATCCGATTTATTGGCTCCATTACCATTCACCAAGCCAAAGGCATAGCTAATCATTGGCGAGCGATAGTTATATCCATAGTCCACGGTTGGTAAGGCATCCCCACGCACAATCAGACCGACTTCACGCAGTGCCAGTCCATAACCTAGGCCCGGCAAACTGAACAAGGCATTGTTAATGGTAGGTTTTAGGTCTTCAGTGGCCTGAACTTCCTGGCCAAATGGTAACAGTTGCTGACCTAAAGTAACGCTCAAGCGCCCCGTGTCGGCACTTAAGGTTGGCAATACGTGATAAGTCAGTTGCGCATCCAATAAGTTCAGATAACTGTTATTGGTTCCTGTCTGTGGAGAAGTACCAAAACGCAGATTGAAATCCAGGTTTTTGCCTTCTTCATAGTCTTTATACAGATTGCCAATAAAACCAATTTGGACTGCACCTAAATCAAACGAAGAGTGGCGGTCTTGAACTGCCATCCCGGTATTGGTACCCGTAGGTGGAGTGCGCTGTGCTTCATCGATATAAGAAGCTTTGGCCTGCACGACTCCATTAATCAGCAGTTGACGTGTTGATAATGCCGTTTTGGTATCGCGGTCACGTTGTACCTGATATTTATAGTTTTCCAGATCGCTTTGCAGACCTTGCAACTCGGCACGTGTCACAAAGCTTTGGTCATCATCAGATTCAGCTTCTGTAGCCAGCTCAATCTCATCAGCAGTAGTGGCTTCTGTAACGGCTTCGTTCTGATTCTGAATCTGCGCTAACTGGGTTTTTAATTGTTTTAATGACTGCTCGAGTTGACTGACCTGTTGTTGTAACTGACCTACCTCCGCATCTGCATGCGTTAAGCCAATACTCGCGCTTAGCAGAGTCAGTACCGTTGCCCCTTGTTTAAAATATTGCTTCATACAATCGACACACCTACAGTTTTGCCAGTGAAACATCAGTCGATTTGATCAGTACAATCACCTGACTTCCTATCTGCAAATCCAGCTCTTCTACAGAACGTGTCGTAATTACCGAAGTGAAAATACCTGAAGCAGTCACCACATCGACTTCAGAAACCACATCACCTTTTACAATTTCCTGAATAGTACCTTTTAACTGGTTACGCACATTAATAGATTGAATTGTCATTATTAATTCCTGTTGTTTTGGTTGGAATTAATATGCATGATTTTTAATATGCAGAAAAATAATATAAATAGATTTTGATATATTATTTTATAAAATCCAAAAATATTATTTTAAATCCAGTTGATCTGATAATTTAAATATTCTTTGTTTTTAATCACGATATTTTCATATTGCCAATCTAGAATATTTTGACTGGCCAGATTCTTTATTTCTTTATTAATGGTTTGGCGTGAAGCAGAGAGTAAATCTGCTAAATCATGCTGGGAGATCTTGAGTTTAATTTCAGTTCCCAGAGGATGAGATCGACCATACTGAATCGAAAGGTCATGCAAAACCTTGCATACTTTTTGATGTAAATTAGCGACTTGCAGGAATTTGACCTGCTGGATCAGATATTGCATCCGATGGCTGAGAATATTTAAAGCATCCTGCTTTAAGTAATTGTTATCATTTATTTCTTCTATAAATATATGCTGTGGAATTTGCAGGACCTTGACCTGATTAAAAGCATAATAATCATAATCAATCACTTGTGTATTGAGGCAAGGAAGCAGGTTAATCAGATGCTTTTCCGAGAAATAATTAAAGGCATGAAAACGACCTGATGGGCTTAAATATCCAATCTGGATAATCCCATCAAGCAATATATATAAAGCAGTATGGCAATTTTCTTTATTTAATATCAAATCGCCTTTTTGATATTTTCGAATCGTTGAATATTTTAAAATATAATCCAGCTTATCCTCAGAGATATTTTTAAATATATTTTTTAATATGTCATAATCCACATTATTTTTTGCAGTATGAATTCTCATAAAATGATCCACCCTATATTTTATTTAAATATTAGATGGATCATTAATGACTGGCGAATCATTTATTCTTGATTCTTTAGCTATTTATATGCAAAGTTTCCAATTGAATAAGAATTACTTATGAAACTTTTTCATAAATACCGTCTTCGCTGTTATAGCGGAAGTTGCTGATGTCCTGCTTGACGTCTTTACGCAGTTCACGGCTTGGACGGCCATCCACACCGACTGGCACATCACCCTCTAAAGTCACACGGCGAACTACACGGTGCTGGTCACCATAGTCATTAATCGCTCGGTGTTGCGTTGCACGGTTATCCCAGATCGCCACATCACCTGCACTCCAGCGCCAGCTCACAATATTTTCCAGCTTCTCTACATAACTTTGGAACAGGTCGAATAAACGGCGTGATTCACTTGAGCTATAACCGACCAAGCTCTTAAAGAAATGACCCAATAACAAGGTTTTTTCACCTGTTTCAGGATGAACGCGTACCAATGGATGTTCAGTTTCATATTCAGTTGAATTGAAATAATTTTTATATTTTTCCAAAGCTTCTTTTGGAACACTGACTTTTGCAGCATAGTCAAAGTTGTTGCTGTGAATCGCACGCAAGCTATCTGCCAGTGTTTTTAATTCTTCAGGTAAATCATTGTAGGCAGCGGTTGTATTTGCCCATACGGTATTACCACCCACTGCGGGTGCAACCACGCTACGAAGAATAGAAGCTTTTGGATAAGCATCAATAAAGCTGATGTCCGTATGCCAGCTGTCTGCACGTGCACCACGTGAATCAATTTCCAGAATATGTGCAGAGCCATCTTTTACCGGCACAGTCGGGTGATTTAACGGCGTGCCTAAACGTGCTGCAAAGGCTTCTTGGGCGACATCATCCAGATGTTGCTGATCTTTAAAGAAGATCGCTTTATGCTGCAATAATGCCTGGTTGATTTCATTTACCACTTCATCAGCCAAATCCGCTGACAGTTTTATGCCCTGGATTTCAGCGCCGATACGGCCACCAATTGGTTGTACCTGGATGTGTTTGTATTCATAAGCCATGATCATTTCCTCTATCTATAATTATGTCGACCTTCGGTCTGTGAAATCATCATGCCGAATCGGCTTATCTAACGCTGTCAATTTATTGACATTCTTATGCACCATTTTTGATTTATAAAATACTTTAGCTGCTTAAGTTTTCGGGCATAAAAAAACCCGCTTACGCGGGCTTTGATCAGATCGTTTTAAGCTGACTTTTTCTTCTGCTTGCCGAGGCGGGTAGCTAAAGCCGTGACCTTCTGATAGCCAGTTGGCATGAGGCGCTGGATTAAATCAATTGCTTTGGCATCATTCCCAATCAGCAGACGGCGTTTGTCTTTTTGCACCGCGTCCAGAATTTGACGCGCTGCTTCTTCCGGTGGACAACGCAGCAGCTTATTGAAATTCTGTGCAGATTTTTCCGGGTGCATTCCCAGACTACGGATACTGTCATTCATTTTCGCTGCAATGGCGATATTGGTACGGATTCCGCCTGGGTGTACACAGAGTGCGCTTACCCCGCAGTTTTCCATATCCAGTTCCTGACGCAAGGATTCGGTAAAACCACGCACGGCAAATTTAGTGGCATTATAAGCAGACTGGGTCGGCTGGGCAGTTAAACCGAACAGGCTGGAAATATTGATGACATGACCATCACCGGTTTTCTTGATTAAAGGCAGGAACTCTTTGGTGCCATAGACCACGCCCCAGAAGTTAATGCCGACGATCCATTCCAGCTCTTCATAGCTGGCGCCTTCTACGGTAGAACCGAGTGCCACACCAGCATTGTTAAAAATCATATTCACGCTGCCATGATCTTTCTCGACCTCAGCGGCCCAAGCATGCATTTCTTCCAGATTAGCCACATTGACCTTTTTGGTTGTGACACGAACATCAGTACCTTTCAACAGCTCAACGGTTTTAGCCAGACCCTGTTCATTCACATCGCTTAAAGCTAAATGACAGCCCTGCTTTGCTAAAAGCACCGCAAGTTGCTGGCCGATACCTGAACCTGCGCCAGTAATGGCCGCGACTTTATTATTAAAATTTTTCATTGAATTTCCTTGATTAAAACACTGCCCTTCCATGACAGCCTGTTTTTCTGTCACATAGGGATACAGCACACCGTTTCAATATAGTTTTGACAATCCATATTGTCAATAATTCCAGCATGTCTCTACGGGCCAATTTTCAGGTTTGAATTTCAGCATAGGTCAAAGCCGGATTTATTGATAAGATACTTAAAATCTCAAGCACATGAGTCTATGGTCTTTATGACGGATGCAGTAAATTCAGGACAAAAACTAGCAAGTAAAAGTAAGGAACGCCAGTTTAAAGGGCTTTCCATGGCTGAGCGTCAGCAGGCGCGTCGTGAAAAGCTGATTGAGGCCGGGATCGAGGCGTATGGTCGTCATGGTTTCTTTTCAGTCACAGTGAAGGATATCTGTAACGAAGCCAAACTGACTGAACGTTATTTTTATGAATCCTTTAAGAAAAGCGAACATCTGTTCCAGACTATTTTCCTCAAGCTGATTGACCAGTTACAGCAGAATGTCATGCAAGCCATGATGCAGGCTTCTTCTGATCCAAAGAAAATGATCGAAGCCGGTCTGACTGCCTTGCTGACGACCTTACGTGACAATCCGGGTATGGCACGAATTATTTATATCGATGCGATGCTGGTTCAGGAACTGCATAATCAGGCCACGATTCATGAAACCATGGGCCGTTTCGACCGTATGATTCAGGCCTTTGTCATGCTGATGATGCCGAACCTTAATCGTTCTGAAAGAGAGATTTCCCTGGTCTCGACCGGACTCAATGGTTATGTTACCCAGATTGCCATTCGCTGGGTCATGAGCGGCTTTAAACAGTCACTGGAAGAAATTCTGTCTTCCTGTAGTCTGGTGTTCTTTGCTTTACTAGATACTTTGGGTACAGAAAAACCGGCGGATCCGGTTAGATAATTTTTAAATCAGGATAAGGTCTACGTAGATCTAGCTCTCAGTGATCTACAAGATTTTGAATTAAGACCCTCTTATAAAATAACAGCTTAAATTGTGACAAATCTTTGCAGAAGACCACGGAACTACCTATTCTGCAATGATACTGTCATAATTAATCTTTGTAATAAGCCTGTCATAAATATAAAACGGTCCACCGTTTGCATGAAATAGGGTATTGCGCTGTGAAAGATGACTACATTCTAATTGTTGATGATGAACTGCCGATTCGTGAAATGATCCATACTGCTCTGGATATGGCAGGCTTTCAATGTTTACAGGCAGAAGATGCCAAGCAGGCTCATCAAATGATTGTGGACCAGCGTCCAGCATTGATTTTGCTGGACTGGATGATGCCAGGTGGCGTCAGTGGTGTCGATCTGTGCCGTCGTCTGAAACGTGATGAAAATCTGTCCGAAATTCCAGTCATCATGTTGACCGCGCGTGGTGAAGAAGATCATAAAGTTCAGGGACTGGATGCCGGTGCCGATGACTATATGACTAAACCATTTTCGACCCGTGAGCTGGTTTCACGTATTAAAGCTGTTTTGCGTCGCTCTAATGCCCTCAGCGGTGAAAAATCCATTGATGCTAACGGACTGGTATTAGACCCAGTCAGTCAGCGCGTGAATTTTGGCAGTACTATTCTGGATATGGGACCGACTGAATATCGTCTCTTGGCATTTTTCATGACCCATCCGGAACGTGCTTATACCCGTGCGCAATTGCTGGATCAGGTCTGGGGTGGCAACGTCTATATTGAAGACCGGACCATTGATGTGCATATCCGTCGCCTGCGTAAGGTACTTGAACCTTATGGCGCTGACCGTTATGTACAAACTGTGCGTGGCACCGGTTACCGTTTCTCGACCCGTGCCGATGTTGCACTGGGTTAATTGTTTTTTAGGTAAATCTTGTTTTATGTATGAGCCCTATCCTGTTCCCGAACTGTCACACGAGCACAAAAGACTCCGTTACAGCAGCCTATGGGATTTTGCCAAGCAAGATTTACGTCTCCTTCTTCTCTTCCTGGTGATTGCCAGTTGTATTGGTCTAGGCATCGGTTATTTCTGGATCTGTATCGTTCTGGCCTTTGTTGCCTTCTTTGGCACACAGTTGCGTTCACTCTACCTGGTCAATGAATGGATCTCGAACCGTCCCTATGATGTACCGCCAAATATTAACGGGATCTGGGGGGCTTTACTGTTCAATGTCTATCGGGCCCAGCGTCAGGAACGTGTCGTTCAGGCTGAAATGGTCGAGCTGATTGACCGTGCTCAATCCTCGCTAGTCGCCCTACAAGAGGCTGTGGTACTGATTGATGAAAACCAGCAGATTGAATGGTGGAACCCGGCGGCAGAACGTTTACTGGGGATTGGTCAGGAAGATCGCGGCCGCAATATCCTGAGTTTGTTACGTCAGCCAAATTTCATTGATTACTATCATCATATTGATGATGCGCCTGATGGCCTGAAGATGAAATCTTCGATATTTGAAGATCATTATGTACAAATCAAAATGACCCGCTTTGGTGGTGAAAGTCGCCTACTGGTCGCCTATGATGTGACCCGCATGCATAATCTGGAACAGATGCGTAAGGACTTTGTCGATAATATTTCGCATGAACTGCGTACCCCTTTGACTGTGCTCAGCGGTTATATCGAAACCTTTACCGATCAGGAAGATATTAGCCCGCGCTGGAAACGCGCCTTTGACCAGATGCAGTCCCAGACTCGTCGCATGAATGCACTAGTGAATGACCTGTTGCTGCTATCCCGTCTGGAAAATGACAAGAATATTGCCAAGAACCAGATTATTGATATGCCGAATCTGATGAACCAGCTGTTTGATGATGCGCAAGCCTATAACGTGGATTATGGCCATACCCTAAATCTGGATATTGACAGTCACTGTGACCTGATCGGCTCAGATATGGAAATTGCCAGTGCCTTCAGTAACCTGATTACCAATGCTATCAAGTACACGCCTAAAGGTGGAACGGTCACCATGGGCTGGCATGATGATGGTGAATCGGCCTATTTTGTCGTAGAAGATACCGGGATTGGGATTGATCCTAAACACTTGCCACGTCTGACAGAACGTTTCTACCGGGTAGATTCTGACCGTAGCCGCCGTACTGGTGGCACAGGCCTGGGTCTGGCAATTGTGAAGCATGTACTGATGCAACATCAGGCCCAGCTCGAAATTGATTCCCGTGAAAATCAGGGATCCACCTTTAAGGTGATTTTCCCTAAAGAACGTCTCAGTTTCCCAGACTGATTCAAAAATAAAAAAAGGTGCAAATCGCACCTTTTCTTTTTTAGCGAAGGCTTTAAGACTTTAATGCCTGCTCCTTGGATAAGGCCCGGAAATAAGCCGCACGATACGAGATCCGTTCCAGATAGGCTTGAATCGCCGGATAGCTTTTACCGGTACGGCTTTGCATGGCTTCAAGTGGGAAGCTCATCTGGATATCCGCAAAACTGAAACGACCGGCAAAATATTCATGCTGGCTTAAATGATCTTCCAGAAACTGGATATGGTCTTTTAGACGGCTTTGTACAAACTGCTTTTTTACCCCTTCACAAATTGTTTTAGCCACGGGACGAACCAGAAATGGCACTTGCTCAGGAACTTTGGTCATCACCAGTTGCATGACCAGCAAAGGCATCAAAGACCCTTCTGCATAATGCATCCAGTAGCGGTATTGCGCCTTGTTCTCGGCACTGATCGGCTGAAACTGATGGGTCGAATCATAGGTTTCTTGGAGATACTCCAGAATGGCGGCAGACTCAGCCAGTACCAGATTCTGATCTTCCAGAATCGGGGCTTTACCCAGAGGATGAACCTGTTTCAAAGCAGGCGGAGCAGAATAGTTAGGCAGGCGTTTGTAATACTTGATCTCATAATCAAGTTCCAGCTCTTCCAAGGCCCACATGATTCGAAATGATCTTGATTGTTCGAGATGATGTAAAACACGCATATTAGACTCATGATTTTATTGTTATTACTGCGTGAGCATAACAAAAAGTCTGGCTCTAACTAAAGAGTTTATCAGTCTACTTACATTTTCCCTACCGGATATTGCGTACCCTCTTTTAGCTTAAATCAGGCTGGTCCGAATCTCCAAACTGCGTAACAGGGTTTTGGTCACTGGGGTTTTGGCACAAATCTCCAGAATTTTCTGCTGCAAAGCCGAATCATGAGTAATATCGAAACTTAAGCGTCGTTCAATCCATTCCTGTCCTTCTTTATTGGCAAAGAATTCTGCTTCAACCTGAAAGTCGCCCAGTTCAATGTCCTTATGTTTGGCATACATGCGCAAAGTAATCATGGTGCAAGAGATCAGACTGCCTAAAAGCAGATCATAAGGTGCAGGACCTGCATCCTGCCCACCGAAGGATTCCGGTTTATCGGTTAGATAATGATGCTGACCATGACTGATTTCTCCCTGCCACGGTATGGTTAAGCTCTGTATTTTGGCAAGTGCGATACGGGCCATACTGATCCTTTGTTCTTATAGTTATATGAAAGATTTATCGAGAAGCACGCATATGTTCCGGAAATGCTGGTGCTTCCATACGCGGCCCATCATAGCTTGGAATGGTGCCAAAACGCGGGTGCCCCATCATCCACTGTTCACGGGCCAGCTTCAGTTCTTCCACATCACGACCAACCAGATTCCACCACAATAAAATAGGGCTTTCAAATGGCTCTCCACCAATCAGCAAGATTCGCCCACCCGCATGAATTTCGACATCTACATACTGTAATCCCGGCTCAAGAATCACCATATTATCTTCAGTCAGTTCATGCCCATTAATACTTGCCAGACCCTCAAGGGCCATAAAGCCATATTCAAATCTTGGATCTAAACTCAAATGGGCACGGGTACTTTCAGCAGCAAATAGATCCACCCCCAAAAGTTCGGTATGCACTTTAACCGGGGATTGTGTATTTAGGAATTCCCCGACCAGGACCGTACATTGAATGCCTTGTTCTTCGATCACGGGTAATTGCGGATAATGATCAAACGCGGGAGCCATATTGATCTTGTCATCAGGTAGGGCGATCCAGAGCTGTGCTGCATGCATTTTGGTTTCAGTTTCCGGTGAAACCTCTGTATGCGAAATGCCATAGCCTGAAGTCATCAGATTGACCTGTTTCGGCCGGATCAATTGCCGGTTACCCAGACTGTCGCTGTGCATCATGGTGCCTTCAATCATCCAGGTAAAAGTTTGCAGGCCAATATGCGGATGCGGTCCGATATCCAGACCATCTCCCTGAGGAAACTGAGTAGGACCGGCATGATCCAGAAAACACCAGGCGCCAATCATGCGTTTATGCCGACTCGGCAAGGCGCGTTTAATGACAGTTCCCTGCCCGATTTCTGCACGCCGTAAAGGAACTTCCTGTATGAACTGATTGATATACTTTTCACAATCATCTGAATTTGACAGTTCAATATCATTATTATTCGACATGGTTGAGCTGACCTCGGCAAGTTCATTCTGGCTGTATGCTGAATCAAGACATCTTTCCCTGATCATCACAAGATGTCTACCTCATAGAACAATGTACCGCGTCTACCCGCAAAATCTATCTTTGGAAATATTTCGATACGTATAAAATGTGCTACTCATCAGAACAGTTCAAATACTTAAAGGCTTCAGTCTTCCAAAGACTGTAATCAAGGTCTTGGTGATGAATCATATAATCATTCAAGTAACCAGCATTATCTCGTTTAAATCAACTTATTCATCATGCTCATGTTTCACGTGAAACGCCTATTTTTATTGATATAAATGATTAAAATCAGCAATCTATAAAAATGTGATCCGTATAGCTTCATATTTACAAAACAAAAATTTTGTTACGTTTTCTTTTTAAAATTCGTACTACCCCCTGATTCTAGGGAGATTTTTTTTTATTCATTTGGTCCATAATAGGACCCAATAAAAATAAGATTGGATCAGGACATGTCATCCTCGAATGAAAATATATATTCAACGGCGAATATGTCTTTTCAAAACTCGACCACAGATAGATCATTAAAGTTGGCCGAATGTGATCTGCAAAATCGCCAGTTAATTGAAGATGCGCTTGTACATCGCGCTGCACCTATTCCTGCGCAATTCCAGCAGTACTTTTATAACTATCTTTATGTGCATCGTCATCAAAATCTTCGCCAGATTAATTACATGGCGCAGATCGCCTTTTTGCTGTATTTCTTTGCCGATATTTTTATTATTCCTGACATGTTTTTCCTGTCTGGCCTGATCCGGGTATCACTGGTCATTGCTGTCATGTTTTGCTGCTATTACCTGTTTAAGCATCAAAAGAATATCCGGGTTCTGGACATGATTTTGCCTGTGGGCACGACTGTGGCTGCAGCGACCTGGATTAGCCTGCTCCTGCTGTCGAGTAGCCCGCATGTGTCAACTTATATCTATGCCTCTGCGATCTTTGTTTTAATTACCAATCTCTGTGTACAGACCGAGTTTAAGGGTGCGCTGTATTGTTCTATTTTTATCGCCCTGTTTATCATGATTGGGGTAACCCATCTCATGAGTCTATCGCAGGCCTTTATTTTCGCCGTTGTTTTCACGCCTCTCTGGGCGTTTAGTATTTATATCAACTGGAATAATATCATCAACATACGGCGCTCTTTTTTACGCACTTTGCTGGATGAATGGAACTATCAAACCTTAAAAAATCTTGCTCATACTGATGATCTGACGCAGTTATTTAATCGTCGTCATTTTGTGGATATGGCGGAACGTTCAATCCATCAATGGCCAAAGCCTGCCAGCACCTGTCTTTTGATGTTTGATGTCGATTATTTCAAGAGAATCAATGACAATTATGGCCATGATGTGGGTGACCGGGTGCTACAACTGATTGCTGAAATTACCCGTAAAGAAATGCGCTCTAGCGATGTACTGGCACGTTTTGGTGGAGAAGAATTTATTGCCTTGCTGGAAGATACCCAGCTACAGGACTGCCTGATGATTGCAGAACGGATTCGCTGTTCGATTCAAAAGCAGGTGATGCACATCAATTCTGACCAGAAAATCCAGTTCACGATTTCTATCGGTATTGCTGAACTTGAATCTCCGCAACAGGAGCTTGAAGACCTGATTAAGCATGCAGATATTGCGCTTTATGAAGCTAAGAAAGCGGGAAGAAACCGGATTCGGGTCTATCATCCTAATATGCTGCAACCGACTAAACCCCTATCTCCAAATCCCTGGAATGTATTTAAACCTTTGAATAAACAGGAGCAGTCTGGCGCTCATCATAAAGCGAAACAGTCTTGGTCTGCTTTGTAACCTGATAGCAAAATCAAGATTATTAGACAAGAATTTAAGAATTAGGCCTAAATTTGTTTGTGATGCTTTTCAAATAATTCCTAAAAGAATAGAATATTTTCATACAAATATAAATATTCATCTTATTCATTTCTTTGGATTTAATGTGGGAAGGCGATATGCCAGATAAATATGAAGAAGAAGCTCGCCTCCTGCTTCAGGATGCCCTTCACGATCCTCTTGTTCGTATTCCTGGGTCTTTAAAACCTGCCTACTTTAGGCATCAGAAACAGCTCACTCTAAAATATTTGTTGTAGGTAAACCTATTTGCACAGGTGGCATATGCCTCCTACACCCTTGCCGATATTCTGGTACTGAATGACATTATGAATTTGCTCATTCTGACCAAACTAGGCTATACCTTGGTGATCGTGCTGATAACCATCTGGATGTATCATTTTTACCGGAATTTGCCTGTATTTGACCTGCTGTTGCCGACCTCGATTATCGGAGCAAGTGCAATCTGGTTTTTTAATCTAAACCAGTCTGAAAGTCCGCATACGCTCATTTATCAATATGCTTCGCTGGTCTTTATTGTCCTGGCCAATTTATGTGTACAGATCCGCTTCTGGCCTAGCCTGATTAATTCCGGTCTGATTACACTGGTGATTTATATCGGTGTGTATTTCAATACCCAAGCTAACCTGTACCAGATGTTCTTGTTTTCCCTGATCTATATGCCGGTTTTGACTTTCAGTTTATATATCAGCTGGAACTCTACACTAAAATCCCGTTTGGTATTCCTGCAACACACCCTGAATGAATATCACCGTCAGACCTTTGAAAATCTCGCCCATACTGACTCGCTGCCAGGCCTGAATAATAGACGCTGTTTTAAATATCTGGTGCAACAGCTGATCCGAAAGAATCTTAAACAGCCTGCTCCAATCAGTTTGCTGGTCTTTGATGTCGATCATTTTAAGCAGATCAATGACCGTTATGGGCATGATGTTGGAGATCAGGTATTGCAGTTGATTGCGAAGACCACACGTAATGAAATGCGGCGCCATGATGTGCTGGCACGGTATGGGGGTGAAGAATTTATCGCATGCCTTCCTGAAACTTCACTAGATGATGCACTCAAAATTGCCGAGCGTTTAAGACACAAAATCGAAAATATTGTGGTCAATCTGGAACATGGGCATCGTCTTGATTTCACCGTTTTAATTGGTGCGGCCATTCTGGAAAGCAGTGAAACGGATTTAATGGCGCTGATTAAACAGGCTGATATTGCCCTGTATCAGGCTAAAGCCAATGGTCGGAACAGAGTGGAATGTTATGACCCTGAACTGGATCAGGGCTTGCTTGGAGAACTTCAAAACTGGCAGGTTAAACCGGTTTAAATGTCATTTGAAAGATAATAAAAAAGAGCGCCGAAGCGCTCTTTTTATAAGGATATATCTGAACCGTCAGACACTGCCGCGAGCACAGCTCTTGGCATAATTTAGGCAAGAAGCGTTGCTTCTTGAAATCCCTAAATTACTCCCATTCAATTGTTGCTGGTGGCTTAGATGAAACGTCATATACCACACGAGAAACTTCAGCAATTTCGTTCATGATACGTGTAGAAATACGGTCTACCAGGTCATATGGAAGATGTGCAAAACGCGCTGTCATAAAGTCGATGGTTTCAACTGCACGAAGTGCAATTACCCATGCATAACGACGGCCATCACCGACCACACCCACAGATTTCACTGGTTGGAATACGGCAAAAGCTTGAGCAGTTTTGTCGTACCAGCCGCTTGCGCGAAGTTCTTGCATGAAGATGTCATCAGCAAGGCGAAGAATATCAGCATATTCTTTTTTCACTTCACCTAAGATACGAACACCAAGGCCTGGACCTGGGAACGGATGACGGTAGATCATGCTGTGTGGCAAGCCTAGAGTCGTACCTAATTTACGTACTTCATCTTTAAACAGGTCACGCAATGGTTCAACCAGGTCAAATGCCAAATCTTCTGGCAAGCCACCTACGTTGTGATGCGACTTGATGACATGTGCCTTACCTTGTTTGCTAGCAGCAGATTCAATCACGTCTGGATAAATCGTACCTTGTGCAAGGAAGGTTACGCCATCGAGCTTGCGTGCTTCTTCAGCGAAGACTTCGATGAATTCACGACCGATGATTTTACGTTTTTTCTCTGGATCAACTTCTCCAGCCAATGCAGAAAGGAAACGATCTTCAGCATCAGCACGGATCACGCGGATCCCCATGTTGTCTGCAAACATCTGCATCACTTGATCGCCTTCGTTCAAACGAAGCAGACCGTTGTCTACAAATACACAAGTCAACTGATCGCCAATTGCCTTGTGTAGAAGTGCCGCTACAACCGATGAATCGACACCACCTGAAAGACCTAACAATACTTTTTCATTGCCAATCTGTGCACGAAGCTGTTCTACACGCAGGTCAATAATATGTTCTGGTGTCCACAGACCACGACACCCACAAATCTGGTGTACGAAGTTAGACAGTAATTCTGCACCTTTCGAAGTATGTGTCACTTCAGGGTGGAACTGGATCCCATAGAAACGGCGGGTTTCATCAGACACCATGGCAATCGGGCAGCTTGGTGTGCTTGCAGTCACCTGGAAGCCTTCTGGAATACGTGCAACCTTGTCACCATGACTCATCCAGACATGCAGCTGGTTCTCACGGTCTTGCAACTGACCAATCAGCTGGTCACGTACCACGATATCCACTTCTGCATAACCGAACTCATGTACAGTACCTGGCTCAACTTTACCGCCAAGCTGTTCACACATGGTTTGCAAGCCATAACAGATACCCAGTACAGGTACACCTAACTCAAATACCACTTGCGGCGCACGCGGGCTGCCTTCCAGGTGAACACTTTCAGGTCCACCAGACAAGATGATACCGTTTGGATTAAATGCGCGAATGTCTTCTTCAGACATGTCATAGGCATACATTTCAGAATATACACCAGCTTCACGGACACGACGTGCGATGAGCTGACTATATTGAGAACCGAAATCCAGAATCAGGATACGATCTTCAGTAATTTGAGTATTGGTAGTCATGACAAACAACTATGAAAGGCAAACGAAAGATAAGCGCCGTATTCTAGCATTTTTATTAGGCTTAAGCACACTATTCCCATCAGCATAATAATTAAGCAGTTTATTTTTTTAGATGGAATAACGCTTTCGATTCAACAGAAGAGTCTTCCCTTCTCTCCACAGAATTCAGCGTATTTATCACCCTATCTGGATTTCAACCATTTTAAGATCGGCCAGTTAAGTGGCTATTGAAAGTTTATTTCGCTTACCTCTATCCTCTATTACGGTCTTCACTTGGATGGCGTTAAGGGTTAAACATGGGAGCCACCTTTTAATTTTTATTTTAATGACGTTTTCATGCCAAGCCGGTTTTTGCAGGAATTCACCGCCAATTTGTAAGATAAATTTTTAATTCACCCATCAGGGATGAGCGGGCAATTATTTTCCTTTTCGGTACTGACTTTCATGCCCCAGACTGTTAGGATTTGATCACCTTTTCGCTTGTTTTTTCCCTATGGAACTGCTTGATTTTATCCTCCACGTTGATGATCACCTGCTCGAATTCATTACCAATTACGGCATCTGGATTTATGGCATTCTTTTCCTGATTATTTTTGTTGAAACGGGACTAGTGGTGATGCCGTTCCTGCCGGGAGACAGTCTGCTATTTGCTTCAGGTGCGCTGGCGGCTTCAACGGGTGCAATGGATCCTTGGGTACTGATTCCACTACTGTTCACTGCGGCAGTGCTGGGCGATACCCTGAATTATCATATTGGTAAATATATTGGGCCACGTGTATTTGAGATCGAATCACGTTTTATCAATAAAAAGCACTTGCTTGCTACCCAGCAGTTCTTTGTTAAACACGGCGGTAAAACCATTATTTTTGCCCGTTTCATTCCTTTCGCACGTACCTTTGCACCTTTTGTTGCCGGTGCGGGAAGTATGAATTACAAATATTTCCTGACTTACAATATGATCGGTGGCTTTCTCTGGATCAGTTCGTTTGTGATCCTGGGTTATCTATTCGGCAATATGCCAATCGTCAAAGATAATTTCACTCATCTGATTTTTGGCATCATTATTTTAAGTGTTATGCCAGGTGTAATTGGCTTTATTCAGCAGAAACTCAAGAAAAATAAAATTGCCTGAAAGCCTAGAGCAGTTGAGTGAACATTTACTCCAGCCAATTGATCAACAAGGGCACCAGACAAAGCAGTAAAAACAGAGCCGACCCTTTATAAATCAGGTCGGCTTTTCTTTTTGCCGACTCTCCCGCCAGAATCGCTTGTCCAAAGATCATCCAGAACAATGCAACCAGCAAGGCAATCCCAGTAAAAATGGCAAAGATCAGAACAAAGTTACTCGGACTTTCCCAAGTAGAGAGCGGTAAGATTCCGGTTGCCAGAAGCGCTGCTTTGGGATTTTTCAAGGTTCCCTTAAACATCTGCCAGGGACGGATTTGAGGATGACTCTGATTATATTGTTCCAGTTGCCGAGCCTTGAATAAATGGAAGGTCATCCAGCCCACACCGATTGCACTCAGCACATGCACCAGTTCCTGAAAACTCGGCCAGATTGGTGAAAACAGATGAACCAGCAGAGCCCACCCATTGATCGCATATAAATACCCCACCAGAATGACGGGAATATACAGACTGGTTTTGGCTGTTCCCTGCTGATAGGCAGAACTGGCCACCAATGCATTGGCAGGTCCAGGGATCATCAGCACTGCTATTGTTGCAAAAACAAAGAGCCAGTTTTCAATCATGGTGGTTAGACATATCAGACAAGGTGATTACCTTAACCAATCTCGTGTTCTGATCACAAGACGAGATCTTTCAAAATTTTATGCGCATCGGTCATTTTTTCTGGCAAATACTGTGAACTCTGTCACTTGACCAATCACTTTTAAGATAGAAAAAATGCCGACCTAAAGTCAGCATTTTTTTGATGTTTAGAGGGCTATTTATTGGTGTTTTGACGGACAATAATCGGGCAAGCTTTAAATTTTGCAGCTTGTACAATAGCTTCCTGTTCACCCACTAGACGTGCCGTTTCAGTGCGTTTGGTATTGGAAGACTGCCCCATATTCACTGATACACTCGGACCAATGCCCCAGCCGCCGCGGCTGCCCCAGCCACCACCGACGCCTACCCCTACGCCGACACCTGTACGTTTAGGCGGCTCAACACCATTATCAAGATACTGCTGAATACGGTTGTATTCACCCTGAAGCTGCTGACAGTTGAGGGTCTGATAATGGGTCGGTGAAACATAGGTCGGTTTGACCGTCGTTGCACAGGCACTCAGCAAGCTAAGTATGCTGATCGCCAGGCTTATTTTCACAAGTTTCATAGTTAACTCGATCTTAATGCTGCTCTATCTCATTGAACAATGATTGATAGGCCTGAGTCAATTTATGATCAGTTGCCAAGTGAATTAATGGCTGATTTTTTTGATGCGACTCTTTCATCAGCACCGAGGGCGGCAACATGCTGTTCAGCACCGGAAGACCTTCATCTTTCAGTTGCTGTACCACTTCTCGCGGCAGTTTTGCCTGAGCCTGAAACTGGTTGACCACGATGCCTTCAATTTCCAGACACTCATTATGATCATCCTGAGTTTCGATGACATTCTCAATCAAGGTTTGTAAGGCCCGTTTAGAAAACACATCACAGTCAAATGGAATCAGAACACGGTCTGCAGCAATCAGTGCTGAAAGCGTAAAGAAATTAAATGCCGGCGGAGTATCGATATACACCCGGTCATAATGCTCAGCAAGTGGTTGCAAGGCATCGCGCAGCTTATAAATCTTATGCTTGGATTCCAGTGCATGGGCCAACGTGCCCAAACTCGGACTCGCCGGAATGACATCCAGATTTTTAAAAGGTGATTGATGCAGATAACTTTCCAACCCTTTAGTCCGTGTCTTGAGAATTGAGCCAATCGCATTACCAATTAAACTTTTGCTCTGCTGGTTCCCCAATACATCTTCAAAATAGTTTTCAATATTCGGTTCTAGCGCCGGCTTGTCACTCGAATAAGTTGCATCATCCCCTAGTAAATACTGGCTGGAGTTTGCCTGCGGATCAAGATCGATTAACAGGGTTTTAAGCCCCTGATGCGCACTGATTGCAGCCAGATTGACTGCAATACTCGATTTCCCTACCCCACCTTTCTGATTAAATACCACACGAGTATGCATAAACACCCCTCTTTATTTTTCTAATGATCAGTATGTTTTAGTTCATTGACTGATGAATAATTTAGCCAAAATTCGGCTTGATCATGACCAATACCATAATCGCAATAAGTGAAACCACAGCAATAAATAAGCCAGCACGGCGTTGTACCAGCAGGATTGAATCATCTTTTTTATACGCCTTGCCCAGGGATGAAATCAGCACCAGGAATAAAATGATTTTGGCATAAAACCAAGGCTGTACATCAAAATTCTTTAAAAACAGGGCAATAATCCCAGTTAAGGCAATCACGCTAATGACCAGGTGCTGCAAAGCGACCAGAAATACACGTGCTTTTGGATTCGGCTGATTGCCCTGTGTATCCACAAACAGGGTAATAGCACGTGCAAGAATGGCCACAATGGCCAGTCCTGCCGCAGACATATGAATAATCTTGACTAAAAGCTGGGTATCCATAAAATCCTCTTAGTTTTTCGGTGCATGTGCACATTCTGGACTAGACGTGTCCTGTCCTGTCCACTCTTCAGGCAAGAAAGCATGAATTGCCAAGGCATGAATTTTATCTTTAGAAAGCAAATCACCTGCCGCAGCATAGACTTTTTGATGGCGTTGTACCGCACGCAGGCCAGTAAAAGCTTCGCTGACAATCACCGCCTTAAAATGCGATTCCTTACCCGGGAAATATCCACCATGACCTGAAGATTCATTCACGACTTCCAGATAGGTAGGTGACAATTGTGCCAAACGGTCTTTCAGTTGTTGTTCTAAGCTCATGGCCTGACTCCGATTCAAGATATGGGTCCAGTATACCCTGTTCTATCCGCTATTTCGGTGCAAGAAATGTCTGCAATTATTTGATTGTGCCGAGATTTCATTAAATTTTGCATAAATTTTGTCTAATTGTCTGGAAGCACAGAGAATATTGCTTTTATTTTATGCAATCGACACAAGATTTTTCATAAAGTTATTGACCCTGTTTTTGCATGCTGTATTATACACGGCATGCGGGAATAGCTCAGTTGGTAGAGCACAACCTTGCCAAGGTTGGGGTCGCGAGTTCGAGTCTCGTTTCCCGCTCCAAATTCTTTTTTGTTCATTTTTTAAAGTAAAAAATTGATCGACCCTGCGGGAATAGCTCAGTTGGTAGAGCACAACCTTGCCAAGGTTGGGGTCGCGAGTTCGAGTCTCGTTTCCCGCTCCAGATTCTAAAAGCCTCAGTTGAATGACTGGGGCTTTTTTATTGTTGTTTTATTCAATATTTTACTTCATAAGAAATTTTTATACTTAAAAAAGTAAGTTTACAAAAGTGCTCTTTCAAAACTGTGAACAAAAAACCGTGTAGATGATGCTCCAGAGTATCAATCATACAAGATAAAAAAAACTCCAAAACAAAAGATAGTATTAGCTACTACTAAGTGGCTTATGTTAAACAAGATCAGCTTGCCTAGATCCTAAATATTGATGCCGCGGAGCCTGTTAATAATTTCTGTCATTGCTTCTTAATAAAAAAGCAACTAATATGCTTCTTATACCACCAAAAAGCAATAAATATGTCTACACTAAATAAGTCTTTACTACAGCAAATCAAAAAAAGACGAACCCAATTGGGCTTAAAGCAAGTTGATATGCAATCCCGTACAGGCATTTCAAGACAGCAGTACCAAAAACTGGAAAGTCAGGGCAACCCTCGATTAGAGACCTTAGAAATTATAGCGGCAGGATTAAATGCTCAACTGATGCTCATCCCTGATGATAAGGTTCATTTGATTAGACAATTATTGAATGATGAAATTAAAGTCACTATTGAAGATCAGGATGACTTAATGACTAACCCATGGAAGGGTCTTCTCGGAGGAGAGGAACCATGAATACTGTTGCCGTCCTGAAATTAACATTACATCACGCTGTCGTTGGATACTTGGCAGGATTTCAGAGCGGAAAAAATATTCTGGTTTTTACAGATTCTTTCCGCTCTGATCAGCAACGCCCAACCTTGAGCCTGCTGACTTCCCCCTTGTATCCTCAAGTGGATAAGATTTTAGAAAAGACCTATGTTACACATCAGCGTTTACATCCCTTGCTATCAAACTTGCTACCAGAAGGTGCATTACGCGAACTGATTGCACAAAGCCTCAAAGTACATATAGACAATGAATTTCAGTTATTGGCAGCTTTAGGTCATGATTTACCTGGAGCACTCATTGCGACTCCATTAGATCCAGAAGAAATCCCAGATGGAATAAAATTTAAGCTTCAGATCTCGAATCCAGATCAGATATTAAAACAAGAGATTCGGACAAATAATAAGTTTTCCTTGGCCGGCGTCCAAATGAAGTTTTCCATGAAAGCCAAAGATGGGCGTTTTACATTAGCACAGGCAACGGAAACGACTCTACTCGGGGACTGGATTGTCAAAACTCCTTCTTCCAGACATGCCTTTGTTCCGCTAAATGAATATTCTATGATGAGCCTTGCCAAAATGGTCGGAATAGATGTCCCTGAGATTCGCTTGGTGGATATGGCACTCTTACAAAACCTTCCACCATTAAATTTACCCCAAGAGCAATATGCTTTTGCAATAAAAAGATTTGATAGACAGAGTACTGCTGATACTACAGAGCTTATTCACATCGAAGACTTTGCTCAGATCTTCGGTGCATATCCACAGCAGAAATACAGCACCACAAATTATGAGCAGATAGGAAAGATCATTTATCAATTTTCAGATAACAAAATTCTTGATATTCAGCAATTTGCCAGCCGCTTACTTGTCAACATTTTGCTCGCCAATGGAGATGCACACTTAAAGAACTGGAGTATGATTTATCACGATAAAACAACGCCAAGATTATCCCCTGCATACGATATATTGATGACAAGTGTATATATTGAAAATGAGCGTCATTTCGCATTGAATCTTGCCAAAAATAAAGATTGGTATTTAGCTGAGATGAAACACTTTAAACAATGGGCGGAAAAAGTCGGTGTTCCATGGCGTGTTATTGAAAAACAACTTCACGCCATTATGGACAAAGCACGGTCAGTATGGCCAGCGCTATTACTAGACTTACCTATGATTTCTGTTCATAAAGAAAAATTAAGAGAACATTGGAAAAAATTGCATCCAGACTTTCAGATACTTACAGATGATTAGAGGAAACCTGTAACCAAGCTAAAATTTCTCAAACAAGTTCATCACGTCATTTTCCGTCAGTTTCGCTTCGCCTTCATGATCTGTACTTAGAATAGAGTGTGCCAGTTCTGCTTTATTTTGCTGTAAGGCAAGAATTTTTTCTTCTATGCTTTTATTAGTAATCAGCTTATAGACAAATACCGGCTTGTCCTGTCCAATCCGCCATGCACGATCTGAAGCTTGATCTTCAGCAGCAGGGTTCCACCATGGATCATAGTGAATGACCGTATCTGCGGTAGTTAGATTCAGACCAACCCCTCCTGCTTTCAGACTGATTAAAAATACCGGCACTTGTCCAGACTGAAATGCTGTAATGACTTCATCTCGCTTTTTGGTCTTTCCAGTCAGCTTCACATAGCCAATTTCTGCGTGATAGAGCTGTTGTTCAATCAGTTCCAACATTGAGGTAAACTGAGAGAAAATAAGAATTTTTCGTCCCTCTTCCACCATTGGAACAACCATATCCATCAACTGTTCAAGTTTGGCAGAATACGCCTGCCCGGTTTTAACTGAATCCAGTTTCAGCAAGCTAGGATGACAACAGACCTGACGCAGCTTCAGCAAGGCATCTAAAATTTGGATTTGACTACGCTTAAAGCCTTTTTCTGCCACAATTTTCTGAATGCTTGCCTGCATCGTGGCACGAACAGCCTCATATAACTTGGATTGCTGGTCATTCATATCAATATTGACTTCAATCGTAGTTTTTTCTGGCAATTCTTTGGCTACGTCAGTTTTCAAGCGACGTAAAATGAAGGGCTTAATCCGGTTGACCAGCTTTTGCCTTAACTGCTGATCACCGCGTTTTTCAATCGGATGACGGTACTTTTTATTAAAAATTTCTTGTGAATATAAAAATCCTGGCATCAGGAAATAAAATAGTGCCCACAGTTCACCCAAATGATTTTCCATCGGGGTACCTGTTAGACACAAACGATGTCGTGCTTTTAATTGGCGTACTACCTGTGCAGCTTTGGCACGCGGATTTTTGATATTCTGCGCCTCATCCAAAATGAGTTGATGATATTCATATTGCTTTAGTTGTTCTTCATCTCTCGCTAGAAGCGGATAGGTGGTTAACACAATATCATAGTGCGGAATCTGCTCAAAATTCTGATGGCGGTCGGGCCCCTGTAGCAGCAATACCTTGAGCTCAGGGGTAAATTTCTCCGCTTCTTTGAACCAGTTATGCATCAGCGATGTGGGTGCAACAATTAAGGCGGGACTGTCCTGCAAATATCCAGCCTGCTTTTCCATGAGTAAATGGGCTAAAGTTTGTGCTGTTTTCCCCAAGCCCATATCATCTGCCAGAATCCCGCCATGCTGGGTTTCGCTTAAAAACTGTAACCAGCCTAAGCCCTGCTGCTGGTATGGACGCAACTCCCCCTGAAAACCTTGTGGTGTCGGCAGTTGTTGCTGATAGCCTTGTTTGAATTTCTGTACAAATTGCTGCAGGCGATCACTGACCTGCCATGTCATCCCAAGATTATGCTGCAATTCTAATAATTGACTCGCATCATAGCGATCAATACTGCGCTCTTCTTGCTGTAAAATGCTCTGCAGATGCAACAATACCGGCTTAATATCCCTAGCGGATAGCGCCAAATCAGGTTGATCAACTGCAGTTTTCACGGTGAAAATTTGACTGTCATGCAGATGAATAAACGTCCGCGGATCAAGTAAATCAGGATTTACTCGCACCAAAGCTACGAGCGCATCAAGCAAATTATAAGAATTACCTGCACTGTCTTGAACCGTCGCCCCGATATTGAACCAGTCCTGCTGACCTTCAGATTCAGTGATAGAAATATTTAAATTTTCGACATATTGCAGGTTAAAGGGGCTGTTTTCCAGATGCTCTATCTGCCAGCCCATCAACTCAATTTGATTGATGGGCATGAGCTGTTTGATCCAGTCTCCATAGAAAGCAAAAACCATAGAATCAAGACGTTGTTTATCCAGTTTTAATTGCTGGTCATAACTAAGATCTTTCACCCACTTCAGTGATTCGACCAATAGCTGTAAACGCTGGATTGACTGTTGTTCCTGAACTAAGTCCCGAAGCTGTCGCACCATTTTGCCATGCTGTTCACCAATAAAACTGTCACCTGATGTACCTGCTTTAATTCGCCCACCTGCATAGGAGAATTCAATTTCAGCACAAACAGACTCTTCCCATTTCCAATCAAATTTATCTAAAACACCGAAGCGTAAAATTGGCTGGGGACTACCCTCAAAGACATCAATATGCTGAATAAACTCGGGTTGAGGCAGATTTTTCACATCTGAATATTGATGAGTCAGTTTCTCAAACTCTGGCAAGAGCTTAGCTGGAAGATCAGGCATCTGTAAAAAATGGTAGAGCAGATTTGCCGTATATTCACCATATAACTGGCCCACCGTGTTCTGTTGAATATCCACATAACATGGTGGCTGGCTCGCGAGAATCTGGATATGTGGATTTGATTTTAAATCGAGTCGAATATCGCCATTGACCAATTCAATGTTTAAATGCTCCGTCTGTTTGTTGACACCTTGTTCCCAGATCAATTCGATGTGATAGCCTTGTTCTGACCATTGAAGTGCAGCATAGCTCTTTTTTTGCCAGTACACATCGCCACTTTGAATAAAAGATTTAAAGTGCTCCAATGAAATTCCGGAGATATCAAGATTGCTTTGATAAAAGCGTTCGTCACTGTTTATTTTGGCATAATAATAAATCTGGTTAAATAATTGTCGTTTTTGTTCAGGTAAAGTCAGATGCTTTCTGGTGATATTTTCATATTGGGTATAATAACTTTCCCCCGCAATTGAGCCGTTTTTATTGCGTCTGGCTTTCTGAACATCAACTGTCAATTTCTTTAAGCTGACCGACTGATCTAGCAGGTAAATTAAATAATTGTTTGTTTTGACAGATTGCTCTGGTTCAGTCTGTTGTAAATACCGTTTAAAATCATTCAACCAGCGCTGCGCCTGATCATCCCCCCGTTGGCGTTTTGCGATTCCCTGCGGGGATTGAGAGTCAGCATAACGCTGCTGAAATTCCTGGCGATATTCCTGAAAGAATAACCGCGCTAAAGCAGCAGCATGTTTACAGTTATATCCAACCGGACAAGTGCAGTCGTCATCGATTAAACGGTCTTTTTGGGGATTATAGGTAATTGCGGTATCGTAATAATCTGTTCCTTCAATTTGGGCATACATCGTAACCCCGTCTTTTTCCTCAAAGAACTCAATCGTTTCCCTATCAATGTGTTTAGCATAGCTCAGACTGCGCTGAAGAGTTGCAGTACTAAAGCGAGATAGAAAATTGATCAATGAGGACATAATTACCAGAAACCAAAAATGTTTATACAATTATAACGGACAAAGCTGTCATTTCAGAACAGTACTGCTCGCCAACGTATCAAAAGGAAATAAATCCATGCTCAAAAACTTAATGTTTACTACAATGGATGGGGTGAATATTGGCTTTGGGGTACATTGGTCTCCTCAACCGCAATCACAGGTCGGCCATTAATCGCCTTTGAATACAGTGCAGAAGCGATCAGTAAAGGTTTAGAACTTTCCTCCACATCAAATGGATATCATGGGTGAGGCACTGAATATTCCTCGACAAGCTCTTGTGAAACTTGGTACTCAGGAAGCGGAACTTTGTGTCCAAGAAGTTGATGAAATTATTGGCTCGATTTGTAAGGTTACAATCTGATTCAGCAATATCGCTCATGACCTATTACCTGGACAAATTCAAGCAGAGACTCTCCAACTGATCCAAAATAGGATTGAGCATAATATTCATTTATTGCACTAAATAGCTTTCACAAAGCTTCTATGAAGGGCTTATTCTAACCGTTGTTTTATTACGGAATAAGCTACACCAGTCACCACACTTCCAATCGCAATCGCCAATAAATATTTTAATGGATAATTCATCGCATTCGGAATGATCAGTACCATTACACCGCCATGAGGAGTGACTAGTTCACATTTAAATAATGCAACCAAAGCCCCAGTTACAGCACCACCTGCGATCGCACATGGAAGCACTCGAATCGGGTCTTTGGCAGCAAACGGAATAGCCCCTTCCGAAATGAAACATAGGCCCAGAACTACAGCAGCCTTCCCTGCATCTTGCTCAGGTTTGGCAAATTTATGCTTTGCTAGAAAAGTTGCAATTGCCATACCCAATGGCGGTACCATACCCGCAGCCATGGTAATCGCCATCGGTCCGTATGTTTGTGACGTAAGTAAGCCCACCGTAAAGGCATAAGCCGCTTTGTTTATTGGGCCCCCAACATCAATACACATCATACTCCCAAGGATAACCCCCATGATCATGGCATTGGTCGTCCCCATATTGGCAAGGAAGTGTGTGAGTAATTCAAACAATTGTGCAACAGGCTGTCCAACCACATAAATCATGATTAAACCAACAGCTAAACTGGCCAATAGTGGAATAATCAAAATTGGTTTTAATGCTTCTAGGCTACTTGGGAGTTTAAGCTGTTTCGATAAAAATAACGCAATATAACCTGCAATAAAACCTGCAACTAATCCACCGAGAAAGCCTGCCTCTAATTGTGTTGCTAGTAAACCGCCAATCAAACCTGGAGTTAAACCCGGACGATCCGCAATAGAATAAGCAATGTAACCTGCCAGCATAGGTACCATAAGAGTAAATGCTGCAGCACCTATTTGCTTTAAGGATGCGGCAAAGCTTCCTTCAACAGGATTGAGGCCAAACATAAACGAGATGGCAATGATCAAACCGCCCGCCACCACCATCGGCAGCATGAAAGACACCCCTGTTAAAAGGTGTTTATAAATTCCTGTTTTTTCTTTGTTTTCATTTTCTGTCTTAGTGGCTGTTTGCTTACCCGTTTCAAGCACTTTGGCCTCAGCAATTGCATTTGCAAAAGTCTTATCCGTTTGCTTAAGGGCAAATCCTGTACTGCAGCGATATACACGTTTGCCTACAAAGCGATCTGTATTGACCTCAATATCCGTTGCTAAGATCACCACATCTGCTTTGGCAATACTTTCTGCCGATAAAATATTTTTAGCCCCAACCGATCCTTGGGTTTCAACATCAATCTGATAACCGTGCTTTACTGCACCTTGTTGTAAGGCTTCGGCCGCCATAAACGTATGCGCAACACCAGTTGGACATGCTGTAATGGCGACAAACCGTGTAACCCCTACATTTCAGTAAGTTTATTTCGCTACGGTTTGGACTATGTTCAAATGGCTATTCTACGTTTGATTGGTTTTGGAAAAAAAGAAGAATTTAAGAAAGTGCTAGCAATTTTAAGAAAGAAAAAGCCTGATAGGGCAAGGATCCTATGAAATTTGTCGTGTACAGAGATCTGTGTTATAGCGTTTTAAAACATCAGACTGCCTATCAAAGAGATTATTTATTAGCCGAATAATCTCAAAACCTGATTGACTACCAAGACGGTATCTCAGGTCGCTGACTTCACATATATTAAAACTCATTCAGATTGGGTCTAAACCACATTTATTATTGATGTTTTTTCATGTGCAATTGTTGGCTGGAAAGTATCAACACGTAAGAATACAGATATGGTGCTTGATGCGCTGAGTTATGTATCGTCTTTTGAGCTTGAAGCAATGTACGATTATAAGATTAACCCGTTAGGTCAGGTGGCCTAACTTAAATAAAAAAGTCTCCGACAAACCCGGTACGGTTCAGTTTTTGCATAGACCCAAGTGTTAAATCATCATTACGATTCTTGCGTACCACACCATGGACACGTGAAAAAGTAGAAAGCTTATATTTGTACGTCTTACGCCAAAAGGCCAAACAGAAACCGTAGCCTCAGGCAACACCCCTCTCATCATAAAATTATACCAGTCAGTAAAACACTCTTAGATTAAGCATATGAATGTTGGTTATTATTGTTGATTATCACAATAAATTAGTGACCAAAAATCAAAGTACCCTACCCCACCTTAAATTACGTCACACAAAATTAAAACTCTATATAACTGTTATATATAGAGTTTATTAACATACCAATTATGTAATTTAGTGTATTTTATGTCGGTGACTCTTGCCAAGGTTGGGGTCGCGAGTTCGAGTCTCGTTTCCCGCTCCAGATTCAAAAAGCCCTGATCGAAAGATTGGGGCTTTTTTTATTGTCGTTCTCAATGACTAAATATTCTGACTAATCCTGCTTTTTTCTCAAATTAAGAAAATTTTCTTTAAATCTTGAATCTCTAGAACTCTGGTTCGATTTATCTTTTTAGGGAACTCCTGCTAAAAGGATTGCACTTCATACAGGTTTAAGCATCTAATTCATCAAAGTAGTTAATGATAAAAAATCATAAAAAAAGCCCATTTGAGGGGAAATGGGCTTTTGTAAACATCAATATTAACGCTCTAATATGACAATCTGGTTAAATTTCATATCTATAGATTAAATTTTTTTGAGATCCTATTAGATTCCCAATAACTGCTTACACCACGGAATTGAAATATCCCGAGTTAAAGGGGCTAAAGGCAGGTCTGGATGATTAAGATCAACCCATTGCATTTCCGCAAGTTCAGCCTGAACCTGAGGCTGACTTTTTAATTTAACCTGATACAAATAACTGACCAGCGAATGATTCAATTCGTTCGCAGCCACGGTTTCATATTTACCAATATAAGACAGTATTTCCATCTCACAGCCTGTTTCTTCCAGAACTTCTCTAGAGAGTGCCGCTTCAGGCAGTTCATTGGGTTCCAGCTTTCCACCCACATGCATAAAGAAATCGGTATCTTTTTTACGAACCAACAAAATCTGATTCTGTTCATTCAGAATGATAGCCGCAGCAATCGTAATCACTTTATTACTCATACCGATTCTACTACCTTTACGCTTTTATTCCATTTCGGTTCAGGCGCATGATAATGCTCCAAAGCATCCAAAACTTCCTCAATTGAACTTGAGGAAATCAAGGCATCGGTAAAACGTGACTGGGTAAATCCAGCCTCAGTCGTTTTCATCAAGAAATTCAGCAATTCATCATAAAATCCATGCATATTTAAAAATGCACAAGGCTTCTGATGAAGGCCCAACTGCCCCCAGGTCAACTGCTCAAAAATTTCTTCTAAAGTCCCCACCCCGCCCGGCAAAGCAATAAATGCATCCGCCAGATCAGACATTTTTGTTTTACGTTCATGCATATTTTTCACCACATGCAGCTCTGTTAACAGCGGATGGGCCAATTCTGCATCGACCAGATTTTGTGGAATTACTCCAATGACTGTTCCACCAGCATGTAATGCACTATCAGCCACAACACCCATCAGTCCAGCTCGGCCGCCACCATAAACCAGCGTGATTCCCCGTTTCGCAATAGACTCACCCAAAGCTTGCGCCTGTTCTTTAAAATTTTCGCTATTCCCCATAGCTGAACCACAAAAGACTGCAATAGATTTCATTTTTTACCCCCTCATCAATCAACGTATTCTAACTGGATTGGAATAAAAAAATTGTCTTAAAAACAAGCAAAATAACCATAAGCGGCTAGTTTATCGAAGCTCATGATTCAGAATAAATCCTCACTTCTACAGAAAAATACGGATAATTTTTAGTCAGATTTGTACGCATTGACTTACATCGATTCCAGTTCTTTGCAGCTATCCCAGATAGTAGAATTTTCCTATGATACTTACATCAGGAACAGGAAGTTCCATATAACAATGACAATAGATAAGCACAAGGATTGTAAGGTACGACAGGAGTTATACCGAGCTAACCAATACGAAAAACCCCGGCAGGATGCCGGGTTTTTTTATTAATTTTTATTTAGTCAATCAGGCTGCCAATGACCTGAAATTTTATATTTGACTATTCTCTGAATGGTACTACTGATCTCGAATGGGTCAGACAGCAGGATTTGACAAATGCAAGCCAATCCACAAGGATAAGTGAATAAAAATAATCATGAGTAGAACAATATGTCCCATCCGCTTTCCAGCCTTGAATATCAACCTGATATTCTGGGTGAAGGTTATGAACAGGCCACTTTAGAATTCCCGCCAGATACTGAAGGCACAGTAGTTGCCACACTGATCCGCAAAAAGGCAGACCAACCGACCTCTAAAGCTGTCCTCTATATTCACGGCTTTATTGATTATTTTTTCCAGACTGAAATGGCAGAGCGTTTTAATCAGCAAGGTTTTGATTTTTATGCACTGGATTTACGTAAATACGGCCGATCCTATCTGTCCCATCAGAAACTTTATAATGTCTATCATCTTTCAGAATATGATGCAGAAATCAGCCAGGCTCTTGAAATTATTGGACAGGAAGGCCATGACACGGTTTTACTCAGTGGCCATTCTACCGGCGGATTAATTACTACTTTGTATGCAGCACATCATCCAGATCATCCCTTAATTAAAGGCTTATGGCTCAATAGTCCTTTTTATGACTTTAATATGACGCCTTTTGAGAAAAAGTTTCTGGTGCCTAAATTGAGCCGTCTGGGAAAACGTTTTCCGGAAATGCTATTTCCTAGCCGCTTAAATCGTCATTATGTGCCTAGTCTGCATATTAGCTATCAGGGGGAATGGCATTTTGATCTGGAATGGAAAAAACCTAGCTATCACTGGGTGCGTCTGAGTTTTGTACATGCCATTCACGAAGCACAAAAAGAAATTCATCAGGGTGTACGTTTAAGTATTCCGACTTTGCTGATGCATGCCCACAAAACCACTTATCCCCTACGTTTTAATCGTAATACTCAAACCAGTGATGTGATTCTTCAGGTACGCGACATGATTGAACATGCGCAGAAAATCCAGGGCGATGTGAAACTCTGTTCGATTCAAAATGGGATACATGATCTGGTTCTTTCAGAAAAACCGGTCCGTGAGCAGGTCTATCAGCAGCTATTTCAATGGCTGGAAAATAAAGCCCTATAAGCCAGATGAATAAGATAGGTAGCAAGCTCTGCCTGTCTTATTTTTCAATAATTTTATTTATCTATTTCGCTTGGATATGAAATAAAAATATCAAGCTGATCAGTAATGCTTTTTACATATTAAAATCATGTCATTATAAAAATAAAATATTGAAATTTATAAAAATAATAAATTCCATTTTTATCCAAATGTTGCCTTTTGTAGCAAGCTTGTAAGTATTTATCCTGCGATTTTTTTCCCTCTCTATAGTAGAGCTGAGATGTTGAATCTGAGGGCTTTTGCAGAGCAGAAGTGGTTCGGCATTTATCAATAATAATCATATCAAGGAATAGAATTATGCGTTATGCAGATCCCAATACTGACGGTTCAAAAGTGCAATTTAAATCCCAATACGAAAACTTTATTGGCGGCAAATGGGTTCCACCCGTCAAAGGTGAATATTTTGATAATGTCTCGCCCGTAGATGGTAAAGCCTTTACCAAAGTTCCGCGCTCATCAGTGGAAGATATTGAACTGGCGCTGGATGCGGCTCATGCCGCCAAACAGCAATGGAATAACAGCTCCCCTACTACCCGTTCCAATATTTTATTAAAAATTGCCGACCGACTTGAAGAAAATCTTGAGTTACTAGCAGTTGCAGAGACTTGGGATAATGGCAAGCCGATCCGAGAAACCCTGGCAGCCGATATTCCTTTAGCCATTGACCATTTCCGCTATTTTGCCGGCTGTATTCGCGCCCAAGAAGGCGGAATTTCTGAAATTGATGAAGATACCATTGCCTACCATTTTCATGAGCCATTGGGCGTGGTCGGGCAGATCATTCCCTGGAACTTCCCGATTCTGATGGCTGCTTGGAAACTGGCGCCTGCCCTTGCAGCCGGAAACTGTATTGTGCTGAAACCCGCTGAACAGACACCGGTGAGTATTTTGGTGCTGGTCGAACTGATTCAGGACCTGTTACCTGAAGGGGTGTTAAATATCGTAAATGGCTACGGCGTTGAAGTCGGCCGTCCACTGGCGACTAATCCACGCATTGCCAAGATTGCCTTTACCGGTTCGACCGCTGTGGGTCAGCTGATCATGCAATATGCGACTGAGAATATTATTCCCGTCACGTTAGAACTTGGAGGGAAATCTCCGAACCTGTTCTTTGCTGACATCATGGATCAGAAAGATGACTTCCTGGAAAAAGCCCTGGAAGGCTTTACCATGTTTGCTTTAAACCAGGGTGAAATCTGTACCTGTCCATCACGCGCCCTGATTCAAGAAAGTATTGCTGACCAATTCTTAGAACTCGCAGTAGAGCGAGTGAAAAAGATCAAGACCGGCCACCCGCTGGATACCGAGACCATGATTGGTGCTCAAGCTTCACAGGAACAGCAAGATAAGATTCTCGGCTGTATTGCAACAGGCCGTGAAGAAGGTGCGGAAATCTTGTTAGGCGGCAATGAACGTCAGGAAGTGGGACAAGGCTTTTATATCGAGCCAACAATTTTTAAAGGTTCCAATGACATGCGCACCTTTCAGGAAGAAATTTTTGGACCGGTATTGGCAGTGACGACTTTTAAAGACTTCGATGAAGCCATCAAAATTGCCAATGATACGATTTATGGACTCGGTGCCGGTGTCTGGTCACGTTCAGCACATACCTCTTACCGCGCTGGTCGCGCGATTCAGGCTGGTCGGGTCTGGACCAACTGCTATCACATCTACCCGGCTCATGCAGCCTTTGGGGGATATAAAAAATCCGGGATTGGCCGCGAAAACCATCGCATGATGCTGGATCATTATCAGCAAACTAAAAACCTGTTAGTGAGTTATTCAACCAAACCAGCAGGCTTCTTCTAAACTGATCTAAATTCGGGTGGACTTCGGTCCGCCTGATTCATTCATTATATCAAACAGAATTTTAAACTGATTGGTAAAAATTTATAAAGAGAGTCATGAGGATATATTTGTATTTTTAAGGGCTGTATTAAACGAATAAATAAAACTGCATAAAAAATAAGAGATTATTTATAATTATGTTGATTTTAAATAAGTTAGGACTTACGCATTGACGGATTCAAAAAAGTATTAAAATACTTTATAAAGTATCTGTGATCAGACGAATTAAACATGCTTCTACAGCAACTTGTACATTACCCATTTATATGGGCTTTCTCATGA
>NZ_VPBW01000014.1:0-73066 GCF_013418535.1 Acinetobacter sp. YH12137
TCGCCATGTCACTGAATACTCGTCCTAGAAAAGCGTTAGATTGGCTTACACCATTAGAGAAATTTGCTCAGCTTGTTGATTATCATAAGGCTTTTGAAACTGTCGCACCTCATGTTTGAATTCGCCCTATTATGTTTAATCTCCCTTCCATTTTGTGAATGTTTTCTGTTTTTCTTGCTACGGTCCCCAATGGATTTGACAGCCAAAATATGAGTGTAGATATCTTCAAACTCTTCTTCATCTATGGCTTGCAGGTCTAAATCATTGCTCACAACATATAAAAAAAGTTCGTCAATAAATGATGATTTATAAGTATCTAAAGAACTAAGTTTAATACCTTTTTTATTTTTACCAGAGTCAATCGATTTTATATTTTTCAGGCATTCCAAATACCAAGTAATCACAACAATCTGAACACTAACAAGAGCAATATCTTTTGATGAACTATATTGCCGGGAAGAATAACTGTTTTGAAGTAAGCTAAGATCCTTTGAAAATTCAGCTATAACTTCACTCACACTTAGGTTACTACCCCCTAAGGTTCTCACTAAGCTCTTTTTAATATCTGCGGCACAGTGATAATCTGTATTCAAATTTCGAATCTGCTCCAACTTAGCCTTCTTCAATTCCGTATAGTAAAAATTATCTACAACAGCTTGATTGATGCTCTTTTTTTTAGACGTCTGAGTACTGTCATGTTTATCAATTCCTTCCATTGCTTTTAAGGATGAATAAGAAAGCGCCGAGTAATTAAAAACTCCCTTAGATAAAGCAATAAGAAAACCATCTAATGTATTTTTCGCTCCAAAATACTGTACGTAATCTAAATGATCAAAAATCTTATATCTATTCTTTGAAAAAATCTTAATAACAGCATGTTCTTGATCTACATCTTGTAAGCCCGATAAGATTTTTTCATCTAAAATTTCTCCCTTTAAATTAATTATAGAATCAATCAGTTGCAATAATTCTTGATCTACTTGTCTTTTTTCTGGTTGCGTTTCTATTTCAATTTCATTTATCAGTCGAATTAACATCAATAAACTTATTGGAGTCAGATATATTTGTTTAACTTGATATGATTTTTCATCGTAGATTAAATTCGCATAAGACGAATTTTCTAGAGGATAGCTATATAAACAAGCAAATTTTGAAATGTTTTTACCGTATGCCGATACAAGACCACCTGATAACTCAAATGGTGAAACTCTATCATTCGAGTATGTATCCCTCACTGATTTTAGAATTGCGATCAAATCAGCTCGTGTCCGACATCCACAGTCAAATATGAGAGCTAATAAGAACTGTCGAAACAGAAATTGTTTTTGTTCGAATGTCGTAGATGGATTGAATTTACTTGTCTTAAGCTTATGCGGTAACTGCTTCTGCCAAAAACCATCCAGCTTTAGCTTAAAATCACGTAATTCCCTTCCAAACTGTAATTTAATTTGGGTAGATTCAATATCTTTAATATTAGATGGAAAAGAACTGATTGTGATCAGTGGTATTTCATAATTACCAGCTAGCCATTGTATCTTTGATTCAACCTCCTGTTTATTTTGTACACATAAATCTGTCCAATATTGCCATCCAGCTTTTAAGTCATTAGCATCCAATTTTTGTGATTTGAAATATTTATTAACTTGAGCTCTCGCCTTATACATCTTATTAATAATTTTATCGTTAAGCTTAAGCTTTAAATTATGCTCCACAACCTCTTCAACGAGCATATTTGAAATACTCTCAAACAAGCTCTTAGCCATAGACTCCAACTCTTTATTTAATTTCTCTAATTTTTCATTATTCACAAAGAAATCCCCACAGATATTAATTCAAGCTTTTTAAAAAGCTTGCTCAAAGCATCCTGGATTTGTGTTTTATAAGCATATGGCTGTAAAGATGATAATTTAGAAAATCCAATTTCACCTTGTTGATCATGCGCATACCATGACTTAAAGACTGCATCTGGCAAATCAAGGGTATTCCTTACAAAATGTCGAATCCAATTGGGGTATAACGGCTCAATTTCAGGGAAATTAAATGCGAGGTAAGAAGCCACATCTTTCTGAGTTAAAGGACTTATTTTTATATTCATGAATCCTGCATTTTTCTTCCAATAATGAAGATAATAGTTATCCTCACTTTGAGTTAATATCCCTGAATCCATAAGGGATGTAATGAATTTTTCATAAAGCTTTAATTCATCAACAACAAATTCGGTCAGTGGTGAAAAGCGACCATGAGGTCGTGATTGGCTTTGTTTGTCATGAATGTAAACTATGCCTGTAATGAAGTCATAGTTATCCTTGATACTCGATGCGCCAACTACTGGGCGTGCTCCTGAAGATAATAGACAACAAATCCAAATCCAAACACTGAAAGCATTAAATCGTTCTTCAATTGATTTCTTATCCCTTAATATCTCAATAACATGCTTGTTCAGTGAATTTAAGAATTTTTTCGCCTGATTAAATGACCAAGCGCGCTGACTTCCTACACGTTCATCATTTTTAGCTTGAATAAATTGAGGACAATCTAGTGCATGACTATCATATTTATTCTGGAACCAAAGCCATACGTATTTCTCATACGAATCATTTAACTGTTTATAAGAAAAACCACCGTATGCCAGATCGGGTTGATGTGAAACTTGTTTACCGATCTGAAAGCTTTTCTGTAAATCATCTTTACAAATTCGATGTAAATGCAATGAGAGTTGTGAGCTGATATGGGTAATCGATAGATTTCCAATACAATAACCAAAGAAACACTCTTTCAAATACTGATTAAAATCAGTATTTGTGTAGTTATTTAGCTGAGCCTCTTTGATACGATTAATCCACATTGCAGGGATTTGGAATGCCCAACTAGAATGTTGATTCAGCCTATTCCCTTTTTTTGCAATTTCACCATCTAACCTTTTATTAACATCTGCATCAACCGTCCATAAATAATAATCATTACTAGAAGAACGTCTTAATTTCTTAATTTCAAATAGGTAATCGACATATTGAAAGACAACAGGACTCAATCCTGTAGATAAGGACATCAAGAAACAAGCCGCCATGGCAGATTCTTCTATGTCTTTATTGTCCTGTAGTTCGTCACCTAAGACCTGATAAATAACTTTCAAAAAAGGTGGGTCGATATAGTAAACATTACTCACAGTAGGTTCGTGTACATGATCCAGGTATCTACGCAATACTTGCTGATCAACAAGAGTTGATAATCTGCGTGTATTCTCATCTTGACTAAAATCATATTGATGACTTTTTACATCTTCATTTTCTTCATCGTCATCCTTTGCATGAGCATCAGAATAGTCAGAGTAGCTGTCTACTACCAAAGGTGGATCGATAAAACTTAAAATAGAAACCTCTGTGTCCTCAAGTGAGGGTTGAGCTTTTTTTCTATTCACCTGTACTTTTTCATCATAGTAGAGATTTTCAACAGCCACCCTATATTCATCTAAATAGCGATTTAATGATTTTTCAATCTGATTATTTTTCTGTGCATTGAAAACTAGACAAGTAGCAATTGTTCGGTCTTTGTGATGTTTAGCATAATTACTAAATTCTTTTTTCGAAAGCTTTAATGGATCAACATCTATAATTGCTCTAAAATAGAAAACAAGATTGGTTAATACATCATCTACACATTTATCAAAGTTTTTACCCACCACTCTAAGTAATAAGTACAATGTATAGTTTATTCTTTGGACTTTTAATTCTGAGTCATCAAGCTTCAAAAGCAATCCAGACAAAAACATTACATAATTTAAAATTTCAAAAGTTTTATTATTTATCTCAATTCTAGTACCATTATTTAATTTTTTAGAATTATTGCATAGTATCGAGATACTCAAAAACCCCAATATATGCTTATATTTAGTTCTTTGCTGATATTTGCAAATATTAAAATACAACATCTCACAGCGATCTATTAGAATTTCAAAACTATCTTTATCTATAAAATTCAAATGAAAATCTTGAACATATTCAAAATTTAAAACCGCAATTCTTTCACCATATCCAGAAATTTTTTTCTCAAAATCATTACAATGATTTTCAAGATCTTCCTGATTTAAAATTTCACCCATTTTAATTAACTCCAAAATAACTCTTAATATTCATTAAAATTCTTAGGCAATTTAAAAAATTTCACAAAATCACTCTTATATAATTTTTCATGATTAGAATATCCACGTTTTTTAAACACCTCCTTATTAATATAAAACCTTATTTCCGTCTTATCTTTTTGGTTTAAATATTCAAAAATCCTGTTAAACAAATAATTTCTTGATTCCTTCTTAATTGAAGCACTTTTTAAATAATCAAAAAGCTCGAACCAAAAAACATAACTTGTTTGAGCCTCAACCCAAACCTTCTGATCTTGCTTGATCGAATCCGGTAAATAAGCACATGCTGTTTTAAAACATTCAAGATCGTCACTGATTCGTTTAGCAATTGAAGTAAGTATTTGGCCTTGGACCTTCTTTTGCAGGGTTACACTAGAGCCAGTTTGATTAAGTACAGTCTTAAGTATGTCCAATTGAGTTTTTTCAACCACAATCTTCGAGTGACTCGTACTACGATGTTTGACTTTTTGCTTTGATTTTGAATATTTTTTGGACATTATGAACTCCAAAAATAATGCTCTAAAAATTCAGTTTGGCTTTTTTAAGCGTAGCAAAGCCTAGAGCATAAATTCAAAAAGAATTTAAACTGATGTTATATTTAGAGATTATTAAAATTTATTTTCGGGTTGAGATAGTATTTCTTGTTATTGCCTGCTTTTTTATACCTAAATATAATGAGCTTTAAGAACAGGAAAAACTATCTCAATTTAATTGATTAACGAGACTTTTTTAGATTCTCATGCCATTCAACAATTTCGTTATAATCAAAATAAATTGCGGCTTGACGTTTATCATTTTGCTTTATTGCTACTGGAAAGTTGGGGTCAGTTTCCCTTAACTCTCTAATGGTCTGTGGGGTAACATCAAGCATCTTACATAATGTTGACTGCTTAATACGAAGTCTTTCGTCAAGGAATACTTTACCAGTACTCACTTTGACCTCCACTTTATCTTTCTTCATGAGATCACTCCTAACTTCTCTAAGATCTGCGAAGATTTATACAAATCATTCAAGGTAGGAGTGAACACACCGATTTGATATTTAGGTGACACCTCAGTGTAAACACTTGTTTTATAATGTATTTATTTTTTATCAGTGACAACATATTGGGGTTTTGGATTTGTTATTTTTTCAATTTCTTTTATAAAAGTCTGGTTGATATCATATTTTCTATCTAAATCCATAGCGCATAATTGAAATAAATCTGTATGCTTTAAGTTTTTCTCAGTTTTATAATATTTTTTTTCAACATACATAGAACAATAAGCATCAATTATAACCATTATTTTTTTGGGAAAATCTCCATTTAAATTACTTTTATTAAATTCAGATAATTTTCTCAGATATTCCTCCACATTAGTAAACCCGCCAATATCTTCATCATTTTCAATAGAAAAATTATTATTTATAGCCTTTTCATTCTCCAACCCACCAAGAAGATTTAATAAACATTTTCTTTCAACAAATAAATTATTCATTTTTAAATTAAGATCTAAATTTATTTTTTTAGAAAAAAATTCTCCAAATTTTGCAGGTAAATTAATATTACTTGGCCCATTTAACAAGCAGACCAATTCATCACCATTAATAGCAGTGTTTACTATAAATTCACTCTTTAAATCTAAACTCCTAACAATATTATAGATATTTTTTATGTTAAAAGCCTTGTTATCTAGTTTTAGATATCCTTCATACCTAACAACTTCAAAAATATTTTTATCTAAATCCTTACAATCAACTTGATTATCTGTTAGGCCAACAAATCCATCATAATAAAAATATAAGCTTAGATTAGAGCTCTTAATAGCATCTACAATTTCTGCTCCATAAATATCATTTGCTTTTAGTTCTTCTAACTTTTCAATTATTGGTAATAAAGTCATAAAAAAGGTAAGGTTTGTTGATAACCTTACCTTTATAATGCCTATTAGACATTTTGTGAAAATTATTGAGTTTTTTATGCTGAAATTTTATCCAAATGATCAGCATATTCCTGCATTATCACTACACGTTGAGGCAAATACTTCGCTTTATTATATTTACCCTCAACACCGCCTTTTACATGTGCAAGTGAAAATTCAACATGTCGTTCATCATAATCATGTTCATTAAGAATCGTTGATGCGATATGCCTAAATCCATGCGGTGTTTGACGACCTTGATATCCCAAACGACGTAAAGCCATTATGAATACAGTTTCTGAAGCAGGTTCGCTTGGATTCAATCTACTCGGAAACAAATATTCACTTTTAGGATTAAGCTCTTTCAACCGTAGTAATAATTTACAGACTTGCTTTGACAATGGGACTATGTGCTCACGTCTTTTTTTCATTCGCTCAGCTGGAATAGACCATAACTTCTTTTCTAAATTAAATTCACTCCAGGTCGCTTCTCTAAGTTCAGAAGGTCTGCAGAATAGATAGCTTAAAAGCATTAGGCCTATTCTAGTGTCTTCTGTCGGATATCTACGAATTGTTCTAAGCAATTCAGGAACGTCTTCTGTTCGTACATGGGGCATACTTTTGGGAGTAGCTGGTTCTAGATATTTATGTATACCTTCAAGCGGATTATATTCTATGCGCCCTGTAACCTTTGCTAAATTATAAATATCCCGACACATTGTTAAAATTCTCTTAACCTGTTCGTTAATACCTTGCTCAGCTTGGATACTTCTTAAATGATTGAACCATTCAACGGCCAAAATCGTATCAAAAGGCCTATGACCAAACTTAGGAAAAATATGTTTTTCCAAAGCACCTTTATTTCTTACAAAAGTCCCTTCGACCCAACTTCCTTTACGGATTTCCAACCATTCTTGTGCGAGAGCCTTAAATAAATCTTTGCGCTCATTCAACTCTTTTTCTTGAAATTGTTTCTTAGTAAAAACTGGATTTTTACCATCAACAATATCATTAAGTAATTCCCGAGCTTTTTTTCTTGCCTTAGCACCTGATATTAGCGGATAAGAGCCCAAACTAATCCAAGACCATTTTCCATCTTCTTTTTTATACCGAAAAACCCAAGATTTTTTCCCACTTGGAGCAACCCTAAAATAAAGATTTTCGCTGTCTTTAATTCGGTACTCACTTGCCTCAGGTTCTAGATTTTCCAATGCTGTATCAGCGATCGGAAAACGCTTTATTTGTGTCCGCTTCATGATTTGTACACATCCAGTTCAATTTTTCCGCTGTGTACACCCTACGTGTACAGCTTCACTTCAAAATGTTCTTAAATGATATGCAATGATCTTAAAACAAAAAAGGCTTGAACCCTTAGGATTCAAGCCTTTAGCCGAAGATCTTTGAAGATCTTCGGATTTACTTTTGAATTTTGGTGGAGATGGCGGGAGTTGAACCCGCGTCCGCCAACATTACGCTCGAGAATACTACATGCTTAGATATCGTCTATTGTTTTAACACCAAGAGACCCGACGAACAGGGTTCAAGGTGCGATCCTCTAGATTTGGTATAAAGCCCCGAGGCTTGACTCTATACGGACTTGTGTGCGTTCGCTTCAGTCGGGATCTCTAACCACAAGTATTCAGAGATGCGGACAAGCAGCCCTTAGGCTGCTAGAGCGTAAGTTTCGTCGTTTGCGACTATTTAAATGCAAATTTTATTTACGAGAGAAAATGCGCTCTCGGCATGCATCTATGAGTTTCATCATCGGCGTCGAAGCCAAGAACATCCCCAAAGTACAAGCTCATCATAGCATAACTGGCAAAAAATACGATGCATTTTCTACACAAATACACTTTTGAATGCGCCTGATTACATAATTGCGCTAATATTTCATAATTCAAGTCAGCATTTAAAAAAATTATGAGCTATTTATTGGCACTCGACCAGGGAACGACATCTAGCCGTGCAATCATCTTTAATGAACACGGACAGATTCAGGCAACAGCTCAACGCGAAACCCATATCCAGACCCCACATTCCGGCTGGGTCGAACAGGATGCACAGGAAATCTGGAGCTCGCAAATTGCAGTGGTACAACAGGCGCTTGCTACTGCCCGGATTCTGGCCAAAGATATTAAAGCGATTGGCCTGACCAACCAGCGTGAAACGACTGTGGTATGGGATTGTCGTAATGGGAAGCCTCTTGCACCAGCGATTATCTGGCAGGATCGTCGTGCAACAGACTGGTGTAATCAGCTGATACAGCAAGGCCAGATGGATCAGGTACAACAAAAAACCGGGCTACGGATTGATCCTTATTTCAGTGCTGGCAAGCTGGTCTGGTTATTGGAACATGTGGATGGCTTACGTGAACTTGCAGAACAAGGTCATGTCGCTTTTGGCACTATTGATAGCTGGCTGATCTGGAACCTGACTCAAGGTGCCGAGCATATCATCGAAGCCAGTAATGCGTCCCGTACCATGTTGATGAATCTGCATACTCAACGCTGGGATGAGGAACTACTAGACCTATTTAATATCCCTGCTTCAGTCCTGCCACGAATCATCAGTTCCGATTGTCATATTGCAGATACAGCACCGGGTTTGTTAGGAGCCACCATTCCCATTACCGGCATTCTGGGTGATCAGCAATCTGCCTTGTTTGGCCAGTCTTGTTTCGAACCCGGTATGGCAAAAAATACCTATGGCACTGGCTGTTTTATGCTATTTAATACCGGCCATGACATTCAGCTCAGCCAGAATAAATTGCTTTCTACCCTCGCCTGGCAGGCACAGGAACAGACCAGTTATGCCTTAGAAGGTAGTGTTTTTATGGCCGGTGCAGTGGTGCAATGGCTACGTGATGGGCTTGGCATCATTCAAAAAAGCAGTGATATAGAGAAGCTAGCCTGTAAAGTTAAAGATACCGACGGCGTGGTCTTAGTTCCTGCCTTTACCGGACTGGGTGCACCGCATTGGGATAGTGAAGCGCGTGCCCTGCTTTGTGGTATGTCACGAGGAACCAATAAGGCTCATATTGCCCGTGCTGCATTGGAATCGATTGCCTTTCAGGTCTCCGATGTACTGACTGCCATGCAATCGGATATTGCTCACCCTTTAAAAGAGCTACGCGTCGATGGTGGCGCCAGCTGTAATGATATGCTGATGCAGTTTCAGGCTGACCTGCTGAATGTGCCTGTCTTGCGTCCAAAAATGCTGGAATCCACCGCTTGGGGTGCAGCAGCGATGGCAGGTTTAAAGTCAGGGGTATTTTCTAATTTAAATGAAATTTCTCAATCCTGGCAGCTAGATCGCGCCTTTGAACCGAAAATGCAGTCCGATGAACGTGAAGCCCATTTGGCCAAATGGCAAAATGCCTTAAAACGGGCCAAATCAGATTTATAATCCTATAAAAAACCGCTAAATATTTAGCGGTTTTTTTTAATTTTGGAAAATATTAATGTGATGGCATTCCACCGACACCCGCTTTCGGTCGTGGAGCTAGCCAGACAATTAAGGCTGCAAAAATAAAAACCATCGCCAAAATCAAAAATAGATGATTGGCTGACAGGGTTAAGGCTTCTTTATCCACCAGACTGGAAATATAACCCAAGGCACTGTCTGAACTCATGCCCTGAGCTATCAAGGTATTCTGGGTTTCTTCGACATTCAGTTTACCGACCAGCTCACTGCGTGCTACTTTACTGTGGTCATCCCAGATCGTGACTGCAATTGAAGCTCCGATCGCTCCAGCCATGGTCCGCAGAAAGTTCATCAAACCAGCCGCTGAAGCCATTTCCTGAGGCTGGACTGAGGCCAACGCCATATTGGAGAGTGGGATGAAGAAGAATGGTACCGCAAAACCTTGCAGAATCTGTGGCCAAGCCAATGCCATAAAATCCGCATCCGTAGTCCAGAAAGCGCGCATCAAAGTCACAACGGCAAGCAAGGTTAAACCAAAACTGGCCAGAATGCGCTGGTCATATTTAGTCGCCATCTTCGCCACAATCGGTGACATCAACAGGCTACCAAAACCCATGGTCGCGGTCAGATAACCTGCCCAAGTTGCGGTATAACCGAGATTAATCTGCACCCATTGCGGAATGAGAACAATACTGGAAAAGAAGGCACCGAAGGCAAAGGCCAATGACAGCACAGCAAAGGTAAACCCGCGATATCGGAAGATCCGGATATCTACGATCGGATGCCGCTCGGTCAGTTCCCAGATGGTAAAGATGATTAAACCAACTATGGCAAGCACCGCCAATGTGCTGATAAAGGAGCTGCTAAACCAGTCATGTTCATGACCAAGATCCAGCATCAACTGCAGCGCACCAATCCAAAGAATCAGTAAGAACAAACCACCTTTATCAATCTTCAAAGTATTGGTTTCAGTTTCTGCTGGTTTTAATAGCTTCAATGCAGCCAGACCGCAGAACAAACCCACCGGGATATTAATAAAGAAAATCCAGTGCCAAGACAGGTTATCACTAATCGTACCGCCGAGAATTGGACCGAGAATTGGACCGACAACGGTGGTCATCGCCCACATCCCCATCGCTTGGGATTGTTTTTCAGGTGGGAAAATTCGCAGTAATAAAGTCTGGCTTAGCGGCATGATTGGGCCACCGAACAACCCCTGCCCGATCCGGCAAAACACCAGCATTTCCAGACTGGTAGAAATCCCGCATAGAATCGAAAAAATGGTAAAACCCAGCAGGCAGACACCAAACAGGCGCACGCTACCAAAGCGACCCGCCAGCCATCCTGTCAAAGGTACACAGATCGCTTCTGCGACTGCATAAGAAGTAATGACCCAAGTACCTTGCGAGCTGGACACTGCCAGACTACCGGTAATATGCGGCACCGAGACATTGGCAATGGTCATGTCCAGCACGACCATGAAATTGGCCAATGCCAGCACAAAGGCCGCCAGCATCAGCTTGCCGCCAGTCAGATTCCCATATGGAACATATTTATTCATCGGGAATTACTTCTTGAAGTGGATTTCAGCTTCCATCGACAGACCCACACGTAGCGGATGCTCAGCCAGCTCTTTCGGATCCAGCTGAATACGCACTGGCAAACGCTGTACCACTTTGATCCAGTTACCCGTTGCATTCTGAGCCGGAATCAGAGCAAAAGCTGAACCTGTACCGCCAGAGAAGCCAACCACAGTGCCGTGATATTTCACCGATTTTCCATACAGGTCAGAGGTCAGTTCAGCTTTCTGCCCCACGCGGACCTTCTCCAACTGGCTTTCCTTGAAGTTTGCATCAACATAGAGCTGATCTACTGGTACGACCATCATCAGCATTGTACCTGGTGCAACACGTTGACCCACCTGAATTGAACGGCGTGAAACCACTCCATCAAATGGTGCCTTAATTACAGTACGTTCTAAATCCAGTTCAGCCTGTTTCAGCTTGGCTTCAGCCACAAGTACATCAGGAGTCGAATTTTCATTCGCACCTTGAATCAAGGCCTCATTCGCCGCTAAATTGCTTTGCGCTGCTTTCTGGCTGGATCTTGCTTGTGCCAGACCCGCTTCAGCAGAAGCTACGCCTGCTTTGGCAGTATCCAATGCAGATTGTGCGGTACTGAGTTCTTCTTTTGACACTGCACCGCTCGCACTGAGTTTTTCACGACGCGTATATTCATCTTGTGCTTTATGTAAGGCTGCCTGAGCCTGAGCCAGCTGAGCTTCGGCACTGCGAATCGCATCATCACTAACACCAATCTGTGAGCTTAAAGCCCCACTATTGGCCGCAGTCTGTTTGTACTGGCGCTTGGCTTTGGTCAGTTCTGCACGTGCCTGAGCCACTGCAATTTTGGCATCACGGTCATCGATTTTGGCCAGGATATCGCCCTGTTTGACCGCTTGGGTATCATGAACCAGTACTTCAGCGACCTGACCACTGACCATAGACGTAATAGAAGCCGTTTCAGCACCCACATAGGCATTTTCAGTACTGACTGAATTGTTCAGAAAGAATTTCCACACCAGAAACAGCACCAGTGCAATCACCATAAGGAGGGCAACAATACTCAGGGCTTTTTTACGTTTATTTTTTAAAGCTTGATCCGAAGTTGTATCTGATGCGTTTTCTGGCAGGGTGTCTTGTACATCTGTCATTGATTTTTTTTCCTAAATCCAACAGACTTGGTCACGCAGCCACACTGACCAGCACTGACATGAATGTATAGATTCATATCCCGTTTATTGATCAATGGGTAAAATGAGAAAGCCGTATTAATTTAATTTTCATGCATTCTAATAATAAAAATTAGAAAATATGCAAAAAAATATTACTCGGAAGTTTAAAAAGCTAAGCCCCTATTCCAGGAATAAGGGTTTAGTTCGGGCTCAGAGTAAGCCAGGATCGAGGAGATAAACTTAATTAATAGGCATATGAGGCAATCGCTGTGGCAATCGGCTTGTCATCATCATTGACCATAGTCATGCGCATGGTGCAACCCTTACGCCCCAAACGTAAGGTTTCTGCACGGGCAATAAAATATTTGCCACGACCGGGCGCCAGATAATCCACGCGCATATCTACTGTCGCCAGACGTGATACCTTTTTAATCGTATCGGCAATAGTTTCCGGTTCAGCTTTCTTGTACAGCTCACCCATCGCCACAATTCCGCCAATACTGTCGAGTATGGTCGCTGCAAGACCACCATGCAGAATCTGAAATGCCACATTGCCAATCATGAAATCCTGCATTTCAACATATGCTTCGATCTGACCATCGACCACCCGCATGGTCATGCCATTATGCTTAAAAAAAGGAGAGGTATTAAAAGCGTGTACCAACTGGTTTAAGACCACTTCAATATCCACTTTTGCACCTAAATGTATATTACCTGTCCAATTTCTTTCTGTCTTAGTCATAAGTCTGCCCGAAGCTACAACAATAAAAAACCGCTAATTTATGCCCAAAAAATTCAGATAGGGTTACAATAGGGGCCTAGTTTAATACTGATTACTGAGATTTTTATGACCTATACGTTCAATCGTCCCGCGTTTCCTGCAACTCGCATGCGTCGTATTCGTAAAAATGAGCATTTACGTTCTATGGTACGTGAAACCCATCTCAGTGCTGATCACTTGATTTATCCAGTATTTGTGCTGCCGGGACAAAATCAGACCCAAGACATTCCAAGTATGCCAAATGTGCAGCGCCTGTCTGCTGACTTGTTGTTAAAAAAATCAGAACGTTTGCTGGAACTGGGTGTCAATAAGCTGGCGCTGTTCCCAGTCACACCACAAGAAGATAAAAGTCTGACTGCAGAAGCCGCTTGGCATGAAGATGGCTTGGTACAGAAGACCGTTCGCCTGCTGAAAAAAGAATTACCGGAAATGGTGCTGATCACTGATGGCGCGCTAGACCCTTATACCACGCATGGCCAGGATGGCATCATTGATGAAACCGGTTACGTACTGAATGATGAAACGGTTGAAGCACTGATCAAGCAGACTTTAAGCCATGCCGAAGCCGGTGCTGATATTGTCGCGCCAAGTGACATGATGGATGGCCGCATCGGTGCAATTCGTCAGGCCTTTGAACAGAATGGCCATATCTATACCTCTATTATGGCTTATTCAGCCAAATATGCGTCTAGTTTCTACGGTCCATTCCGTGATGCGGTTGGTTCTGCCAGCAACCTGAAAAGCGGCAATAAATACAATTACCAAATGGATTTCGGTAACCGTGCCGAGGCACTGCATGAAATTGCTCTCGATATCCAGGAAGGTGCAGATATGGTGATTGTTAAACCGGGTATGCCTTATCTGGATGTGGTTCGTGAAGTCAAAGATACCTTCGGTGTACCTACTTTTATTTATCAAGTTAGTGGCGAATATGCCATGCTGGCTGCTGCGATTCAGAATGGCTGGTTATCTGATAGCGTGATTCTTGAATCCCTGATGTGCTGCCGCCGTGCCGGTGCAGATGGTATCTGGACCTACTTTGCGGAAGAAGCGGCGCTCAAACTGAAAGACATGAAATAAAATAGAAGGACCTTGGCGCAATGCATATCGCCATTATCGGAGCGGGCATCACCGGTTTGATGTCAGCTCTGGAATTGCTTGAACAGGGATGTTCTATTACGATTTTCGATCAGCAAGCGGCTGGACAGGCGGCCTCTTGGGCCGGAGGTGGTATCCTCTCCCCGATGTATCCCTGGCGTTATCCCGATGCCGTCAATGCCCTCGCCCGCCATGCCAAACCGCTGTATCAAGCCTGGAACCAGAAACTGCAACCGGTGACTGGCATTGATTTCCAGATTCACGAAACCGGTATGCTGATTTTTGATGAAACGGATTTTGAAATTGGACTGCGCTATGCCGAGCAATATCAGGATCCACAGCAACATGCCGAATATCTGAATCAGCCTCAAATCCAGCAAATCAATTCCAAAGTAGATCCGAAATTTAAACAGGCGATCTATTTTCCAGAACTTTCCAATATCCGCAATCCGCGACTGTTACAGTCCATTATTGCTTACCTTAAACAGCATCCGCGTGTCACTTGGCAAGAGCATTGCAATATTAGTCAGCTAAATATCCAGCAAGATTATGTACACAGTGTTTCCACTAAAAATGGCCTGAGCTTTAAAGCAGATCAGTTCGTCATTGCCACCGGTGCATGGTCTGCACGCTGGTCTGAACAGCTCGGTCTGGACATTCCAGTTCATCCGGTTCAAGGCCAGATGTTGCTCTTTAAAACACCAGAAAACTGGCTACCAACCATGTGCATGAACAAGGTCATGTATCTGATTCCACGTCGTGATGGTCATGTACTGTGTGGTTCCAGCATGCGTCAGGTCGGTTTTGATACTTCGCCTTCTGCTGAAATCCGTCAGGATATTTTGGAAGCCTGCCTGGAAATGGTACCGGAGCTGGCTGATTTCCCAATTGTGAAACAGTGGGCTGGTCTACGACCAAGCTCCCCGGATGGCATTCCCTATATCGGCAAAATTCCGCATCTGAACAATCTCTGGACCAATTTTGGCCAGTTCCGTAATGGCTTATGTATGGGTGCTGCTTCTGGAAAATTGCTGTCTCAGTTAATCCTGGAACAACCGACCATCGTAGATCCACAGCCTTATAGTCCGGTACAGCGTTTACAGCCGCACTCTTTAACGGTTTAAAATTTCAATCAAGGCTTCTTTCAGGGTCGGATAGCTAAATTCAAATCCGGCTTCCTGCAAAGCTTTGGGCTGGACATATTGACCATTCAGAATCAGTTGTGACTGTTCACCTAGCATCATTTTCATACTGCAAGCTGGTAAGGGCAATAAAGGTTTACGCTTCAGCACCTGTGCTGCGATCCGGACAAACTGCGCCTGACTGACTTTTTCTGGTGCAACCACATTAAATACCTGTTGCTGGGTCGACTGCTGCATCAGGAATTCGATCGCCCGCATGACATCCTGTAGATGTACCCAGGTCACCGGCTGACGCCCATGACCAATCCGGCCAAATATATTCAGCTTAATTGGCAATAACATCTGCGGAAGAATCCCGCCTCCTTGACCAAACACCACAGCAAAGCGAACAATTTTGGTGTCCTGCCCGGTATAGGACAAGGCCAGTTTTTCCCATTTCTCACACAGTTCTGACATAAAAATGGATTGTGGTGGACTTTGTTCAGTACACACCGTCTCCCAGTGTTCTTGCGGATCGATTCCATAGTAGCCGACCGCTGAAGTCGAAATAATACGTTTGGGCTTAATCTGATTTTTCTCTAGATAGTCATATAACTGCCTGGTGGTATTTAGCCGACTGTCCAGCAATTTCTTTTTCCGGGCGGCTGTCCAGCGACCCTGACCGATACTTTCACCAGCCAGATTAATCACATAGTCAATCTGATGATTTTTCAATTCTTCCAGATTATTAATCCAGTGAAAATCAGGATGCTCTTCTCGCAATTTTTTCTGCCGGGTCAGGCCGATCACGGCATAATCACGAGCCAGTAAAAATTTCACCAGATGGCTGCCAATAAAACCGCTGGCGCCTGTCATGAGGACTACAGGTTTATACATGGTTATTCTGTGCCATTATTATTGTATTGCTCAAATTATACGTCACTTATGAATCAGAATATTCGGGAAAGTGATATGGGTCGATGAATGCAAAATTGTCTCATCATGCCATACAGAAAACTTCTAATTTTCTATATAGCCTGATTTAGCATCTTGAATTTAATCTCAACGATTTTGATATAAAGAGTCGAAATCTTAGCCAAACATTTTTGCTGCCATACGCTGTGCCTGTTTGCCATAAAACCAGTAGGTCAGCAGATAAAGCGGAATCGCGATGAGCAGGAACATAATCACGACAATACTCATAAATTGGGGCTGTTGCAGATATAGTAAAAAGTCCTGCCAAGCATTCGGATTGGAACGCGTCGCAATAGCAATCCCTAGAATTAAAAACACCAGGTTATAACCCCAATAAATCAGGCTGAATCCTAAGGTAAACTTTTTACGCTCTGCCTGGGTGGGCGCCCGTTGCTCCTTTTTTAAAAATTTAAATAGTACCCAGATCATCGCCACCAGATAAGGCACAATGGTTAATACTGCGCCCATGCCAGTCGGCATTAACGCCGCTACAACCCCGCAAATGCAGGTAAAAACAAAGCATAAGAAAAAAAACCAGAGAAAATAGCGAGTTAGAGGCACCATTAGCAGGACTCAAGGACGATTAATCAACTAGTATAAAAAAAATTAATTTTTTTTTCATTTTATTGTCAACCTAAAGCGAGATGCTGACGTTATATAGGGTACAAGGTTCGGAAATTTGGACTGGCATCCACAAATTTTCGTTCTCTTTGCTAAAGCAATAAGTCCAGTGTTTTAGAAAATTTTGAATAGCAGCCAAAATTTTCACTATACACAAATCTTTGACCGACGATTTCATCATCACTCGAATCGTCGGTTTTTATTTTTTGGACGAACCGTTTTTAGCAATTCGCCTGCAAATCTTTATCAGCTTCTTATGCAGCATAAAATAATGATTACCTGTAGTTTTTCAAGTCTGTTTTTTGCAATTTTTATAAAAAATATTGGTTCTGCAATTCAGGTACTACAAAAAATGCCTGAAGTAAAATTTAAAATAAAAACGCTGGATTCAATACTTTATATATAAACATCACATTTTATTGATTTCACAAGTATTATTCTTATATCCAAAACTACGCTGGAAATAGTTTCAATGACGTGTAGCAATGAAATAGATCAAAATATTTTTTTCAAGTAGATTTTTAGTTGGGCTTTTTTCTATAGTAGGAGGGCAAAAATAAAGGTGGGTATACATGGCAGTTCATTTTCTACATACTTCTGATTGGCATTTGGGACAATTTTTCCATAACCATGACCGTGAATTTGAACATGCACAATTCCTGAATTGGCTTCTTGAACAAATCAAGGAAAAACAGCCACATGCCCTACTGATTGCCGGTGATATTTTTGATGTCATCAATCCCGCTTCCAGTGCCCAAAGACAGCTTTATCAATTCCTTGCCGATGCCCATGAACTGGCACCGCATATGCAAACCCTGATGATTGCCGGCAACCATGATTCAGGTTATCGAATTGAACAGGTTCAACCTTTATTGACCAAATTTAATGCTAAAGCGGTGGGTATTGTCGGCCGGACTGCGGACAATGCTCTTGATCTGGATCGTTTGCTGGTTCCGATTTATGACCAGCAGCTAGAGATTATTGCCTGGTGCCTAACCCTGCCTTATTTGCGTAGTGCCGAGATTACCGGTATTAATGAACATACCCATAATAGCCAGAATGCCATCAGCTATCTGCACCAACAGTTGATTGCCGAAGCCAAGGCACGTAAGCAGCCACATCAGGCGCTGATTCTTATGTCACATGCGCATATGCAAGGTGGTGAAACTTCCGATTCCGAACGGCCCATTATTGTCGGCAATGAAGAGGCTCTCTCAACGGCGCTATTTGATGAAGTCATTGATTATGTCGCTCTGGGACATCTGCACAAACCTCAAAAAGTCGGTCAGCCACATATCCGCTATAGTGGCTCCCCGATTCCCCTATCCTTTAGTGAGATCAACTATTCGCATCAGGTCGTTGAAGTCAGAATCGATCCTGAACAAAATGCTGAACAGCGTTTTCAGTTTGAAGCACTGAAAGTTCCTCGTACTGTCGAGCTGTTTAGAATCCGGGAAAATCTGGAAAATCTGCTCAGCAAAGTAAAAGCATTGCCGACTGGGGAAATTGAGCATCTGGCAGCACGACATTTTCTGGAAATTGAATACACTACTGATGCACCGCCACCAGTAGATTTACGTCAGCAGATTGAACAGGCACTGCCGCCAAATCGTTATCGTCTGCTACGCATCAGCCGGATTTATCAACGACAAGCAGAAGATCAGACCGATAGCTCTAAAATTGACTTGGCACCTCCAACACCAGAAACACTGTTTTTCAATATCTGGGAAAAAATGGGCTATAGCCAGGATCATTCGGTGCAGCAGGATTTTCAGCAGTTACTGGTCGAAGCCCAACATGAACTTGCACAAAAACAACAAGCTTAGGATCAGCCATGAAAATTATCCGTCTGAGCCTAAATAACCTCGCCTCTCTCGCTGGTACGCACCATATTGATTTTGAATCAAATCCTCTGGCACATGCCGGACTGATTGCGATTACTGGAAAAACCGGTGCTGGAAAATCTACCCTGCTCGATGCCATGTGCCTGGCGCTGTACAACGAAATTCCACGTTTAAAAGGCGCGACAGGCAGTCTGAAAGATGCCGGCGGACAGGATGTCTCGATCAAGGATTCCAAAAATATTCTGCGTCGTGGCTGCGTACAGGGTTTTGCCGAGCTTGAATTTATTGCCCTAGACCAGAAACGTTATACCGCACGTTGGGAAATTCGTCGTGCCCGGCAGAAAGTGGATGGTAATTTAAAGGTCGATCGTGCCATTACCTGTCTGGATGATCAACGTGTGTTGAACCAGAAAATTTCTGAATGCACGCCGCTGATTGAAAAACTGGTCGGCTTGAGTTTCGAGCAGTTTACCCGTGCGGTTCTACTAGCACAGTCTGAGGTTGGTGCCTTTCTAAAAGCCAAAGATAATGAACGTGCCGATTTACTCGAATATCTGACCAATTCTCAGATTTTCAGTCTGGTCAGCCAAAAAGCATTTGAAAAACATAGTGAAGTAAAACAAAAACGTGCTGACTTGGAAAAATTAATCGGTCATCTGGAACTGTTATCTGAAGAAGATATTTCTGCCTTACAGCAGCAACACACTACTTTAAAACAAGCGGTTGAGCATCTAAACCAGAGTGAAAAGGTACTGGAAAATGACCTGAAATGGCATCGCCAGCAGCATTATCTTTATACTGAAATTCAGGCAAAAAAAGAAATCTATACGGTTCAACTGGATGCTGAACAGAAGATGGCACCGCAAAAACAGTTATTAGATCAACTGGACCAGTTTCAGCAGATTCGGGAACAGTTTGTCCAGCAACAGCAGTTTCAAAAGCAGCGTAGCTATTTACTGATTGAGCAGCAAAACTTTGTTGCCGAATTCACAGCAGTTCAACAGCAGCGTGATAGCGAACAGTACAAGTTGCAGCACATTCAGCAACAGCAACAACAGCAGCAATATGATTTCCAGAAGATCAAACCTTATCTGGATCAGGGACTCAAGCTGGATCATGAAATGCTATCGATTGGCGATCAGTACAGACAGCTTGCAGCTGAACAGCAGACCTATAGAACCCAGAAGATTCAGCCTGTTCAGAATCAACTGGTGCAGACTGAGCAACGGTTACAACAGGTTCAGGCTCAGTACCAGCAGATTCAAAAGCAACTAGAACAACAGAGCTTTTTAGCGGTTTTTGATGACGAACCGCAGGCGACTCTGCAACGCCTGCGGGACTATCAGGAACTTCACCAGAAATTCATGCGGCAGCACCCGGCACTTTTCCAATCTAGCCGGACTGAACTGGAACAGCAGCAACAGGCTTTATCTGCCAGCTTGCAGGAACTCACTCAGCGCTATACTCATCTGGACCAGCTTGAACAGCAAATCCAACAGTTCCAGACCCAACAACAGCAACTCAGTACCCAGCATTCGAAGCTTGAAGCTTTAATGCGAACCGTACAGCAAATGGCTGGCTTAGAAGCTGAAAGCCTACAATTGAACCGGGATTTAAAAAACCATCATGATCGTTTAAAGCAACTAGAAACTGAGCTGGTTCAATTACAGCAACAACGTCAGGAAGCAGAACAGGCCTTCGAACAATTGCAACAAGTACTGGCTCAGCAACGTTTATTACAGGCACAAAGTGTTCAGGAATTACGTGCACAGCTGAAACCAAATGAGCCTTGTATGGTCTGTGGCAGTCATGAGCATCCTTTTGTACAGCATCAGGAACTGCTAGAAAATGCTTTGCAACAGCTACATGACCAGCAGCTTCAGGAAGCTCAGAAAAAACTACAGCAACTGACTCAGGCATATCAGCAAGCACAAATCCAGCAATCTCAACTACAAACCTTAATTGAGCAACATCAGCAACGCAGCAGTCAGCTCAATACGACACTACAACAGCAGAAGATTCAGTTGAATCAGGACCTTCAGCAATTTGATTTGCTGTTGGATTTAAGCCAGAGTACAGATCATTTGCAGCAACAGCTTGGTCAGCATGTGCTTCAACTTCAACAAGAACAACAGCAGCTAGTCCAGACCCTGCAAAATCAGCAAAGTGACTGGAAACAGTGGCGTCAGCAACAGCAACAGCGGGATCAGCTACTTTTTAGCATGCAGCAGCATTTACAGCTAGAACAAATGATTCATCCGGTTCTTAATCTACTGCCTGAGTCCTTGCAGAAATCCTGGATTACTGATGCCTCATCAAGCTGTCAGCAGTTATCCCAACAACTGCAACAACGTCAGAAACAGTCTCAGGAATTCAAAACCCTAGAGACTCACATCCAAAGCTTAAACCAGCAGATTGAAAAAACACGTGATCAGCTCAGCCTGCATCAACAATATGATGCACAGTTACAGCAAAAGATGGATACGGCGCTGAATATGGGTAAAGCGCTACGTGAACAGCTCAACCATCTGACCCTTACCCATGCCGGTCAGACATATCCTAAGGCACAAGAATGGCGTGACCGTTTGGAGCAACAACAACAGGCGTTGGATGAACAGCTACGGGCACAGAGTCTGATGACCCAGCAGCATGATCAGCGTTTACAACAGGCGGAACTGAAAAAACAGAGTTTCATCACCCAGATTCAGCAACTGGAACAGCAGATCAAGCAATGCCAGCAATCTATTCAGGACTGGCAAAATACACATCCTGCTTTTGATGCTGAACATATCCAGCATTGCCTGAATATTGATTTACAACAGCATCAGCAAATTCGCCAGCAATTACAGGCACAACATCAGGCGGTTGAAAATGCCAAAACGGCTTGGGACATTCTGGAAGAACAATATCAGCATCATTTGAAATCCAAGCCTGAACTTAGCTTTGAAGAAGTTGAACTGCGCTTAAGTAGTCTGGCACAGGAAAAAGCTGAACAGGAAAATGCCTGTAATGAGGTTGCCACCAAATTAAGAATACATGCCAATAATCAATCGACCTTACAACGCTACCAGCATCAGATTGAACAGGTCAAAACTGAAGAATATCGTTGGGGTCGGATCTATGACCTGATCGGCCATAAGGAAGGCACCAAATTCCAGAAAATCGCGCAGGAACATCACCTGGATATTCTGGTCGAATATGCCAATCAGCAATTACAGCCCCTGGCGCCGCGTTATCAGCTGTACCGGATTCCAGACAGTTTAAGTCTGGCGATTATCGATCTGGATATGAACAGCGAAGTGCGTCCTGTCCTGTCACTCTCTGGCGGTGAAACCTTCCTGGTCTCTCTGGCTCTGGCCTTGGCGATTGCCAATATGGCTTCCGGCTCAATGAAACTAGAATCGCTATTTATTGATGAAGGTTTTGGTACTTTAGACCCGGCTTCCTTACATATGGTCATGAATGCACTGGATCATTTGCAGAGTCAGGGCCGTAAAGTGGTGCTAATTTCACATGTACAGGAGATGCATGAACGGATTCCGGTTCAGATTCAGGTTAAACCGGTCGGTGCCGGTGCCAGTACCATTCAGATTATAGGTTAAAGCATGAGCTCTATCCCGAACAAGCTCTCGCCCTATTTCAGCTTACAACTTGAGAGCTTACGGGGTATCAGTGCCATTGTGGTGCTATTCAGTCATAGTTTTCAGGCTTTTATCGCGCCTTTTGATCTGAGCCTATATTCCTGGGTACGTCTATTAGGCCAGGCTGCTGTGATGATCTTTTTTGTGCTCAGTGGCTATTTAATCGGGACTTCGGTCCAGAACAACATCCAACAACATGAAAATTTTAATCTGCGGCAGTATATACGGCAGCGTTATCGGCGCATTTTACCGCCCTTTCTGTTTGCATCCGCTTTCAGTCTGATTCTATATGCGCTAGCACCTACATTTTTTGCTTCACATAGCCATGAGTTCCAGAACAGTTTTGGCATGATGATTCGGACTGCATATAACATTGACACTCAGGATTTTTTAGGTTCTTTATTCTTTCTAAACGGCTTTATTACACCGACGGTATCTGCCAATGCACCGCTCTGGAGCCTGAGTTTTGAAGTCTGGTTTTATGTGCTGGCCGGATTTCTGCCTTTTTTAAAAGATTCTGGAATCGCTAAAATCGGCTTTTTTATCTTGCTTCTAGGGCTTTCAATACTGAACTTTCAGTTCCTGTTTTATTTTCTGCTCTGGCTAGTTGCCTTTGCCAGTTCATTCCAGCAGATCCAGCTGCGTTTTTTGAGTCGACTACAACTCGTTAAATTAGTACTCTTTGGCTTGGCGTTTATAATTGCCTGTGCGGATGCTTACCAGTTTCATGTCATTGAACAGGCTGACTTATATCGTGTAAATTATTTTGTGCCGTTTAACCTGTGTATGGGGCTCGCCTTTGTCTGCTGGATTGTGCAGCTGCAACATCAACAAAGCCAATATCAACCAGTTTGGCCTCAGTCTGCAAATTTCTCCTATACACTTTATGTCACTCATTTCCCTTTACTGCTTTTTATTCTAGGCTGCTTTCCTGCAACGCTTGATCATGGTCTTGAGGGTGCCGTTTTATCCTTATTTATGAGCATGTGCAGCTTAATTTTCTTTGCCTGGCTTATGGCCCAATGGCTGGAACCCCAAAGAAAAAAAGCGTTATCAACTACTCTGCAATAACGCTTTCCCAAAACTCAATTGTCAGTACAAATCAGTCCGCTTTTTTAGGACGTGCGCCAAACAAGGCAGTTCCCACACGTACCATGGTAGAACCTGCTGCAATCGCCTCAGTCATGTCGGCAGACATTCCCATACTTAAAGTATCCCAGTCTTCAGGTTTTGCATGTTGGCTTTTGACCTCTTCGAACAAGGCTTTGGCATCTGCGAAAGCCTGAGTATTTTCTGGCGCAGGAATGACCATCAGACCACGTAAGCGCAAATTCGGTAATTGACTAATCTGTGCAACCAGATCAGCTACTTCCTCAGGCTGACAACCGTCCTTGCTATCCTGTCCATCAATATTGACTTGCAGACAGATATTAAGCGCAGCTTGAGAATCACTACGCTGATTAGATAAACGTTCAGCAATAATCAGACGATCTACTCCATGCACCCAAGCAAAATTTTCTGCCAGGTGTTTGGTCTTATTGCGCTGCACATGACCGATAAAATGCCACTCAATATCCAGGTCTTTGAGTGCCGTGATTTTTTCCAGTGCTTCCTGTAAATAGTTTTCACCAAAGGCACGCTGACCAGCCTGATACATTTCTGCCAGCACAGGGCTAGGCTGGGTTTTGGAGACGGCCAGAAGTTGCACCAAATCCGGCTCACGCCCCGCCAGAGCGCAGGCGGACTGGATCTGAGCTAAAACCTGATTTCGTGACTGTTGCAGCATATTCATTGATGGGGTTCTCATTTCGTGCGGATTTTTTTCCCTTGCTCATCAACTAAGTGTTGGTTAAGCTGTGGGAAAGCCTTATTATTCTAGCAAAATAAATAACATTTTAATGAACTCGGGGACCTTATGGATATTACAGAACTGTTAGCCTTTTCTGCTAAAAATGGTGCGTCGGATTTACACTTATCAGCAGGTTTACCACCCATGATTCGTGTGGACGGGGAAGTACGCCGCATCAACCTGCCTGCACTAGAACATAAAGAAGTACACAAACTAGTGTACGACATCATGAACGACAAGCAACGCCGTGATTATGAAGAAAATCTGGAAACTGACTTCTCTTTTGAAGTTCCAGGTGTGGCCCGTTTCCGTGTGAACGCATTTAACCAGAACCGCGGTGCAGGCGCAGTATTCCGTACCATTCCATCTAAAGTACTGACCATTGAAGATCTAGGCATGGGTCAGATCTTTAAAGATATCTGCGAATATCCACGTGGTATTGTACTGGTGACAGGACCAACCGGTTCGGGTAAATCAACGACGCTTGCAGCGATGCTGGACTATATCAATGACAACCGCTATGACCATATCCTGACCGTCGAAGATCCAATCGAATTTGTACACCAATCAAAAAAATGTCTGATCAACCAGCGTGAAGTACATCGTGACACGCATGGATTTAATGAAGCATTACGTTCTGCATTACGTGAAGACCCGGATATTATTCTGGTCGGTGAGATGCGTGACCTTGAAACCATCCGTCTGGCACTCACTGCTGCGGAAACCGGTCACTTGGTCTTCGGTACCCTGCATACCACCTCAGCAGCAAAAACCATTGACCGTGTGATTGACGTATTCCCTGCTGAAGAAAAGGACATGGTGCGTGCCATGTTGTCTGAATCGCTGCAAGCTGTTATTTCGCAAACCCTATTGAAGAAAAATGGGGGTGGTCGTGTGGCTGCACACGAAATCATGATCGGTATTCCGGCGATCCGTAACCTGATCCGTGAAAACAAAGTGGCACAGATGTACTCTGCGATTCAAACCGGTGCCAACTATGGCATGACCACGCTGGATCAAAGCCTGAAAACGCTGGTATCGAAAGGGATTATCAGTCCGCAAGTCGCCCGTACTGCAGCAAAACAGCCTGAATCATTCTTATAAAAATAATTAATTTTTTGGGGTTTTATCATGGACTTTAACGGCTTACTCAACTACATGGTAGAGAAAAAGGCCTCGGATCTGTTCATTACAGCCGATGTTGAACCCTCTATCAAAATTAATGGTCAGATTGTACCGATTGGCTCGGTAAAATTACCGGGTGCAGCTGTGGGACAGCTACTTAACTCAATCATGACCGAGAAGCAGCGCAAGGAATTTGCGGACACACGCGAGTGTAACTTCGCCATCAGCAACCCGGACAAATCGGCACGTTTCCGTGTCAGCGCATTCCAGCAACGCGATCAGCCAGGTATGGTACTGCGTCGTATTGAAACCGTCATTCCGACTATGGATGAGCTGAAATTACCGCCTATTCTAAAAGAATTGGCAATGACCAAACGCGGTATCATTATTTTTGTGGGTGCAACCGGTACGGGTAAATCGACTTCCCTCGCCTCTTTGATTGGCTACCGTAATGAAAATTCCAAAGGTCATATCATTACCATTGAAGACCCGATCGAATTTGTGCACCAGCATAAAGGCTGTATCATTACTCAGCGCGAAGTCGGTATCGATACTGACTCCTTTGAAGTGGCATTGAAAAATACCCTGCGTCAGGCACCAGATGTGATTCTGATCGGTGAGATCCGTTCTCGTGAAACCATGGACTATGCAATTGCCTTTGCGGAAACCGGTCACCTGGTTTTTGCGACCCTGCACGCCAACAACGCCAACCAGGCCATCGACCGTATCATTCACTTCTTCGAAGCCGACCGTCACAGCCAGCTGTTTATGGATCTGTCCCTGAACATGAAAGCCATTGTGGCACAGCAGCTAATTCCAACTATCGATAGTAATGGCCGCCGTGCAGCGATTGAAATCCTGATCAATTCGCCATTGATTGCGGATCTGATCCGTAAGGGCGATGTGCATGAAATCAAGGATTTGATGAAACGTTCACGTGAACTGGGCATGCAAACCTTCGACCAGGCATTATATGACCTGTATAAGGCCAAGCAGATTAGCTATAAAGATGCACTAAAACACGCCGACTCACCAAACGACCTGCGTCTGCAAATCAAACTGTCAGAAGAAGGTGGCGAGCATTTATTACGTGCGCATTCCAATATTACTTTTGATGGTCAAACCTGATCATTTTCAAAGCAAAAAAAACAGGCTTTTAATAAAGCCTGTTTTTATTTCAGCCTAAAGCTGAATTATTTCTTACGGTAAGCTTCCTGACATTCAGGCGCGTCACAATAACCGTAAAGATTAAGTGAATGACCAGTCAATGCAAAGCCAAATTTCTTCGCAACTTCGTGTTGTTCATGTTCAATAACATCATTCGTAAATTCAACGACTTTGTTGCAATTTTGACAAACCAAGTGATCGTGGTGATCTTCCTGCATAATTTCAAAAACTGAGTGATTATTTTCAAAATTATGACGCTCGATAATCCCTGCTGCCTCAAATTGTGTTAACACACGATACACAGTTGCAAGACCCACATCTTCCCCTTGTTCGAGTAAAGTCTTATAAATGTCTTCAGCGCTAAGGTGATGCCGTCTAGAGTTTTCTAATAGTTCTAATATTTTAATTCGTGGAAGGGTAACTTTCAGTCCAGCTTTTCGTAAATCTTGGTTTGAAATAGGCATGTAAAAAGGTCTCTCAACAAAATCAAAGTTGGAATAGGCAACAAAGTTTAGATGCAGTATGATCTATCCTTGGATCAAATGCATCATAATTAATTTGGGATAGTGTAGCAAAATGCAAAAAATCATGCTGACGTTATTCGTCACTTCATTGCTTGTCGGCTGTTCGACATTAGGTGTGTACAAAGTTGATATTCCTCAAGGAACACCTTTAACTCAAGCACAAGCCTCTAAAATTCAGGTAGGAATGAGCCACCAACAGGTGCGTTTCCTGCTCGGTAGTCCAACAGTATCTGATCCGCTCAATCCGCTACGCTGGGACTACATCTACAACTATACCCCAGGAACCTATGCTAAAAAAGCCAAGATCCCAGCAGCCCAAGGCCAGCATCTAAAAATTTACTTTAATCAGTCTGGTATCGTAGAGCGTATTGAAGGTCTGGAAACCATTCCAGAATCTCAGCCAGGTTTACCAGGTTCCAAAGAAGCGATCTTAAATGCCCCACCACTATAATCGGTTTTGCATAAAAAAACCCCTGTATGATCAGGGGTTTTTTTAATTAAATAGATTGATTTATCAAATAATCAGACCATCTGTTCAATAAAGCCACATTCCACTAATCGGAACGTTTATTTTGCTTGAAACGGTTACCTTTGGCATAACGTCCTACCGGATTCTTCTCAGCGCGTTTACGGCGGATATCCTTGGGATTAATGGTTAAAGCACGATAAATCTCTACCCGGTCCCCTGCTGCCAATGGCTGGGTATGATCCTGTAGCTTAGCGCCAAAAATACCCAGATTCAGAGGTTCAGGCAATTCCACCTGTGCACGGATTCCGCTTTGCTCAATTGCATCCAATGCAGTCATGCCGGGCTGGAAAGGTACAGCAATATGAAACTGTTGTTCCGGGGTAGCATAGGCCACCCAGATCATTGCCTCAGTCATCAGAAAAATTGTCCTAATACCGCAACAATCGCCAGAATAATTGATACTGGTAAGACAATACGAACCGCAATACGCCAGATGTTATACACTGCTTCTGAGCTAAAGTTCATCGATTTACGTAAATGGCTGATCTTCATGATCCAGCCAGCAAACAAGGCATAAATCAGACTGATCACCAGTCCCCAAAGAATCAGCAGATTATTGAAAATTATAGCAACATTTGGAATTAACCAGACCAAGGTGGCAGCGATCACAATCGCCCACTGAATGATAATATTCATTTGACGTTGCTGTAATTGCTCACGTGCCATTTGCATAAGCAAAGCAGCGGCTGCGACAATGGCTGCGATTAAAGCAAATGCAGGGATTTCAGCTTTTACTGCAAAGAAACCAAAGGCGATGATCGCTAATAGCTGCGCGACCCAAATCGGTAAAGCAGTTTTAGTCGCAACATCTTGCTGTTTTACGACAGTCAGACTTGATTGCCAATACAGCCCCATACCTAGACCACTCGCCACCAAAGCCAATACTGTGGCATTGCCCCATTCTACGAATTGGACGGGTGTTACCTGCCAAGCCGGTAATTCAGTTCCTATGACATTCGCCATAATCAAAGATGCAAGCACGCCGATCGCAGTAATCCCAACCAAAATTAAACGTGGTACCAGCGATAAAACAAATGCAGCAATCGCCAGCACAACGAAAATCACTGGCTGCTGAACATCGAGATTGGCCACTGCAATCACATTAGAAGCATAATTGAGCATTGCACCCGCAAGGAATGGAATAAATACAACTGCCAGCCAGCCGACGATCCGCCAGCGCTGAGAACTATCAGCTTCACGGGTAAGGCTCGACAATGCCTGTAGTGCAGTGGTTTTTGAACGTTTCGCCAGCGCTATTTCCAGATAACAGACTGGAAGAGCCAGTATTAGCATGGTTGCTAACCACAACATCCAGAAATCAAGCTGACGGTCAATCTGAATACCTGTTATCGGTGCGAGTGTCGCAATGATAAGGAAGGATAAACAGAAAGCCATCAGAGGCGATAACCATTTTGACATAGCATTGTCCTGCATGATGTATTCCTATAAAAATCTAGCGCTATTTTGCCTTGTGAGGCGATGAAAATCAAAAACAAAAAAGCAAACCACCATGCCCGTGATTTGCTGCGCAAATTTATTATTAAGCTTTATTTTTGTTATTAAGCTTTATTTTTTATTTTCCCGATTTGTCTTTATTTTAACAACAATCGAGTTATGAGAAGAAACGGGCAAACCAGTTTTTACCCTTTTTCTTTTCCTTATCTTTAATAATTCCCATCATATTTTCTTTTACTGCACCGACATAATCCGCATCATCGTGCTGAATATGATTGATCAGCCATTTAGATAATACTTCATGTAATTCCGCTTCAATAGATTGGCCCAATTCAAAACGGTCACGATAAGATTCAATCTTTTTAATAAATAGGTCATGCACACGTTTATGTGGCACACGATATTTATAACCCGCTTCTTCCTGAAGTGATTCTTCAAAGGTAAAATGCGACTGGGTATAATCAATAATATTTTCTAGAATCTGTTTAATACGAGCACGATCGGTATTGGCATCAATTCCATCAATCTCATTGATATAATCGAGAATTCGTTTGTGCTGATCGTCAATCACATCGATACCAGTATTATAATCTGGAACCCATTTCATTTTCATTACGACCACCTATTGATATTAATGATTTATCGCTTGAAAAAGATCATATATCTAATTGATTTAAATAAAAATGAAGTAAATCGGTTGGTTTTCAGTTTATTTTCTACTTAATTAATGTAAATCATTGTTTATCCAATCAATTATATTTTAAACCCGACCACAAGAATAAAGTATTTTTTGATCGATTTTATATTTCATGGTTTATTTATTTTAATGATTTCACTATAAAATAAATATCAAATTCAAAAAAACAGGAGCGATGTCCTGTTTTTTAATATCGAATTTTAACCAGATTTAATATAAATCTGCTTTAGTCACTCTTTTAAGCGAAGGATCCAAACGTTCTCTTTCCAGACGGGCGACATGTGTCAATTGGGAACGATATTTGGCTCCATCTCTGAACAAAATCATTTCACCTTCCTGAAATGCTGTCCATTCTTCATTCTGCGTTAGCGGCTCTGTGGTAATCACAGCGACCCGATCTTCAGGCGTGGTGACTTGGCTAAAATCAACTTCAACTTCGATATCAATCAGTTGGGCTGGCTTAAATGGATATTTACGAACCAGCCAATGCAGTTTAGTCGTTGCATAGGTAAATAAAGCCTGACCATTGGATAAACAGAAATTAAAAGTGCCATGCTCTGCAATGGATGGAGAAATCTCGGCCAACAAATCAAAAACCTGATCCAGCTTCGGTTCATCATAACCAAAATGTTTCACCAGCTGATCCAGCAAATAACAGAAAGCACGCTCACTGTCAGTATTGCCAACTGGCGTAAAACGTCCAGAAAGCTCAGGTAAAAAATCTTTTAAATCACCATTATGAGCAAAGATCCATTGTCGTCCCCATAATTCACGGCTAAACGGATGCGAATTTTCCAGATTAATTTTGCCTTGTGTCGCTTTACGGATATGTGCAATTACATTACGGGATTTGATTGGATAATTGCGCACTAGTTCTGCAATCGGTGACTCAACAGCAGACTGATTATCAACGAATAATCGGCAGGCCTTATCCTCAAAGAAAGCAATCCCAAAACCATCAGAATGATCTGAGGTAATCCCCGCCCGCTGAGAAAAACCTCGAAATGAAAAGGTAATATCTGTTGGTGTCGCACAATTCATTCCAAGTAGCTGGCACATAATCTTCATTCAGGTCACAGAGTGTTCTTAAGGTTATTGTGCATCACAGGCTGAACCTTTTCAAATCTCGATCATTGCAATGCTATGCGCTAAAAATGCTAATAAACTATTTTTTTATATTTAATTTAGCAAAAGGAGTTTAAGCTTCAAAACTTAGCTTAAAAATAAATACTTTAGATTTAACTTTCATATTTCTAGTGATCAAAATCTTAAAATAAAAGAAATAAAAAAGAGCCTCAAGTGAGACTCTTTGATATTCAATTTATCTTTATGGACGATGTGGATTAGAACGATTGGTAATTAAAGTTCCTACACCATGATCAGTAAAGATTTCTAACAGGCTGGCATGTGGTACGCGACCATCCACGATATGTGCACTGATCACGCCGCCTTTTACTGCGTCAAGCGCACAGCCGACTTTAGGAATCATGCCGCCATAGATCACACCTGTTTCGATCAGACGATCAACTTCCTGAGTCGTTAAACCGGTCAGCAGATTTTTATTTTCGTCGAGCACCCCCGTAATATTGGTCAGAAGAATCAGCTTTTCTGCCCCTAATGCTTCTGCCACTTTACCCGCGACTAGATCCGCATTGATATTATAGGTATTGCCTTCTTCATCGACACCGAGTGGCGCAATCACCGGAATAAAGTCACTGTTGGTAAACATTTCCAGTACGTCAGTTTTCACGCCAACGACTTCACCCACCATACCCAGGTCCACTTTTTGGATTGAACCGTCTTCAGCCGTCTTTTCCATTAACAGCTTTTTGGCGCGTAACAGGTTGCCATCTTTACCGGTTAAACCAATTGCACGGCCACCATGTTTGTTGATCAGGTTCACAATTGATTTGTTTACGCTACCGCCCAGAACCATTTCAACCACTTCCATGGTTGCCGGATCTGTCACGCGCATACCGTCAATACGGTCAGATTCACGGCCTAGCTGTTTCAGCATAGAATCGACTTGTGGACCACCGCCGTGTACCACAATCGGGTTTAAACCCACTGTTTTTAATAAAACGATGTCACGTGCAAAAGAGCTTTCTAGCTCAGGATCCGTCATCGCGTTGCCACCGTATTTTACCACCAGGGTTTTACCCGCAAAGCGTTGGATATACGGCAAAGCTTCAGTTAAAATTTGTGCTTTGTCGATGCCTGTATGCTGATTTGGCATTCGCCTCTCCTTATTGAGCATCTAAAATGTCTTGAGCGATCTGTGGATAACGGTCACGCAACATGGATACAAACAGATGTCGAATTTCATTCAGGCCTTGTGCATCATTGGCATCAAAGCGCACCGTGAAATATTCACCCGTATTGGATGCTCGAATGATGCCAAAACCATCATCAAAATCAAGACGTATCCCGTCAATTTTACTGATTTGTGCATTTAATTGCGTAGATTGCTGCTCAACAAAGTTTAAAAGCTCAACAGGCTGCACCTGATGAGTGGAAATATATAAATCTTCAGTCCCATGACGTTTTGGATAAGCGCGCAAGGCCTTACTTAAAGTCATACTTTTCTGATCCAGATATTCCATGACCCGAAGCGCTGCATAAAGACCGTCATCATAGCCCCAGCCACGTCCGTCATTAAAAACATAATGCCCGGCATATTCACCACCAAAAATGGCCTGATGCTGGGACTGCGCCAGATATTTTCGCAGGAATGAGCTACCAGTACGAATCATCACCGGTTTTCCGCCCAGGCGTTGAACTGTATCGCGAATCAGGGTTGAACATTTAACGTCATAAACAAACTGACATGCTTTTGTGCCAGTCATACAAATTTCTGCGAATAAACAGAGAAGCTGATCAGCACTAATAATGACACCCTGCTCATCCACCAGTACCAACCGGTCCCCATCACCATCTAGGGCAATACCCAGATCCGCCTGCTGTTGCATGACAACCTGACGCAAGGTTTGTAAATGTGCTTCCTGAGAAGGATCAGGCGCATGATCAGGAAAATGCCCATTGGCTTCACAACGTAAGGCGGTAACTTCACAACCTAGTTTTTGCAGCACCAAGTTGGCACAACGTCCTGCCGAACCGTTCAGACCGTCCAGCACCACTTTAAATGGGCGCTTCAGCTGAATATCTTCAAGCATTTCCTGCTGATATTGCAGACAAAATTCGGGAATAATTTGGTGAGGCAAATCATTCAGACACGATAAAGAACTATTTACATGAAGTTTTGCTTTTTGTGCGACCTGCTGAATCATCTCGGGACAAGGCGGCTCCCCTGCAATAATCCATTTAATTCCATTATCTTCTTTAGAATTATGGCTGGCCGTGACCATCACACCATTACCATCAAACTGACGCGCTGTGTAGTACAGCATCGGACTGGAACAACAGCCGATAATGACGGCTTCAATAGCATAGTCTTGAAAAATACGGCGAATGGTTTCAGCAAAAGCCGGACTGCTGATTCGGGCATCATAGCCAATCGCAACCCGAGTCTGTCCCGCAGCTTGATATTGCTGAGCCAGACCATGCGCAATAGCATCAATCACACCTGTACTGAGTAAACTGACTTTACCCCGGATATCGTAGGCACGAAAAATATGAGCCGGAAAGGGTTGATTCATGGATCCCATAAACTGTTCTTTTCACTATTGAATATAAGGAGATAAAATAATGATTAAGCAATCATCATGACTTTAAACATTTGTTTTTGTTTTAAGACTCTGTATTTTTATATGAATTGAATGTGACAATCAATTATAAAAGTATAATTATTAATCTTTTATGTATTTAATTTGTATAACTAGTAAAATAAATAAACCCAACTAAAAATGACTTCTTGCATTATTTATCACCTATTTTCTTAAATTCTAAATGATTTTATTATTCTATTTAAATGAGACTAAAAATTTATTTAAATATTTTTCATTAAAATAAAATTCAAGAATAAAGTTTATTAAATAGCTCTATCATTTTTTTATTATTTTTATGATTAAAACTACAAAGAAGATGACTTAACCCAGAACATCCAAGTTAAGTCATCCTTTAATTTTAGTTTTTACCAGTATGACCGAAACCGCCCGCGCCACGCTCGGTTGCTTCAAACTCATTCACCAGATCAAACTCGGCCTGTACCACTGGCACTAATACATACTGAGCCAAACGCTCACCTGGTTCCAGGCTAAATGCAGCCTGACTACGGTTCCATACAGAGACCATCAGCTCGCCTTGGTAATCTGAATCGATCAGACCCACCAGGTTACCTAAAACGATCCCATGTTTATGACCTAAACCAGAACGTGGCAAGATCAAGCCAGCAAATGCTGGATCTTCAATATAAATCGCCAAACCAGTTTTTACTAAAACTGTTTGACCTGGTTCAATTACAGTCGTTTCGTTGACACATGCACGAAGATCGAGTCCTGCTGAGCCAGTTGTTGCATAAGTCGGCAATGGCCATTCCTGCCCCAGACGTGAATCAAGGACTTTCACCTGAACTTTCATGTATTTATTCCTGTTGTTTAATATCAAAAAATTTAAAGAATCAAAATCGTAGTGTTCTGTTACTTTTACCGTTTAATCAAGGCGCGTAAGTTGTCTAAGTAATGCTGAGCCTGCTGTTTTGGATCAATATTGCCTGCAAGTTTTTTCTTGCGACCTAACCACTCCAGTTCATCTTCTGGAAGCTCATCCAGGAAGCGGCTTGGGGTCATCTGTTTCATCTGTCCACCCGCCTTACGTTGCTCAGCCAAGGTAATAGTCAAGCCCTGACGCGCACGAGTAATCCCCACGTACATTAGACGGCGTTCTTCCTCGACTGTTTCGGCAGCAATCGAGTTCTTATGTGGCAGAATTTCTTCTTCCAGTCCGATTAAGTAGACATAAGGGAATTCCAGACCTTTGGATGCATGCAAGGTCAGAAGGTTAACCTTATCGGTATCTTCTTCTTCCTGCTGCTGTTCCAGCATATCGAGAAGCACCATCTTACGGATGACACTTTCGATATTCTTTTCATCGACATCTTCTGCACGATTGATCAGACTCTGAATACTGCTATACAGCACTTCAATATTATCGAGTTTGGTTTTTTCCTGTGCCGGCGTCGCTGCGGATTCCTTGATATAGTCAATATAGCCGGCTTCCACCATCATCTGGCGGATAATCGGTACGGGCTCATCATCTTCCAGCAAGTTACGGGTAAAGTTATTGATAAAATCTGAAAATTCTGCCAGTTGTGTGGTCGCTTTCTTTGGGATCACCATGGTCAGACGTTGATCGCCTGCTGCTGACAGTAGAGACAGATTATTTTCCTGGGCAAACAGACCGAGTTTTTCCAGCGTCACCGGGCCAATGGCACGTTTCGGTGTGTTAATAATCCGCAGGAAAGCGCTGTCATCTTCCGGGTTAATGATCAGACGCAGGTAACTCATAATGTCCTTGATCTCTGCACGCGCAAAGAAAGACTGACCGCCAGAGAGCTTGTAAGGAATCTGCATCTGGCGCAGCTGAGTTTCCAGAATACGTGCCTGGAAATTACCACGATACAGAATCGCGTAATCTTTCCAATTTTTACCATTCATCAGCTTATGCGTGATCAGGTCTTTCACTACGCGTTCTGCTTCATCATCATCATTACGACAAGTGATAACCCGAATCACTTCACCGTGACCTTTATCTGACCAGAGCTTTTTATCAAAGATATGCGGGTTGTTGCCAATCACGGTATTGGCAGCTTTTAGAATACGGCTAGTGGAACGATAGTTCTGTTCCAGCTTGATCACTTTCAGATTCGGGAAATCCTGTTGTAACAGCGCCATATTTTCTGGCTTGGCACCACGCCAGGCATAAATCGACTGATCATCATCCCCTACAGCGGTGAACTGCCCCATGACCCCGACCAGTAATTTCACCAGAATATACTGTGCAGTATTGGTATCCTGATATTCATCGACCAGCAAATAACGTACACGGTTCTGCCATTTATCCCGAACTTCAGCATTTTCCTGTAACAGACGCGTTGGCATCACAATCAGGTCATCAAAATCGACGGCATTATAGGCACGCAGATTTCGCTCATAAAGTTGGTATAAATGCGCGAACTGAACATCTTCTGGCGTTTCACAGGTGGTATGTGCTTGCTCTGGGGGAATCAGATCGTTTTTCCAGTCCGAAATCATCTTCATCGCTTTGGCAATCAATTCTTTGCTTTCAGCACCCGACAAGTTATCGCGATGCATCAGATCCATCAGAATCCGCTTACAGTCATCGGCATCCAGAATCGAGAAATTATTTTTTAGCGGTGTGTGTTTGAGTTCTAAACGTAATAAATTTAGACCAAAAGTATGGAAGGTCGAGACTGAAAGGCCTTTGGCTTCTTCTCGGGTCAGCAATTTGGTGACACGCTCTTTCATCTCACGTGCCGCCTTGTTGGTAAAGGTCATTGCCGTAATCCGGTGAGCCGGAATCCCGCAATGCTTGACCAAGTAGGCGATTTTTCTTGTAATTACCGAGGTCTTGCCTGAACCCGCTCCGGCAAGTACTAACAAGGGTCCTTGAGTATATTTCATGGCTTCAAGTTGCTTGTCATTTAACTGACTGGCGAGTGACATATGGCTTCCTCTTCTAGATTCGGCTCCGATTATAGTCATCTCATGCCCAGATGCCTAATTGAAAATTCATTTTCCTGCGTCATCTTTCAGACATAAAAAAAACCACCCGAAGGTGGTTTTTCTACAAAATCAGTGATTACTGAACAGCATATACTGCAATTTCAACACGACGGTTTTGTTCTTTACCAGCTGCAGTTGAGTTGTCTGCGATCGGGTTCGCTGAACCAAGACCTTGTGCATTGATACGAGTACGTGCTACGCCTTGACCAGCAAGGTAGTTCGCAACAGATTGTGCACGTGCTTGAGACAATGGAATGTTGATTGAGTCATTACCAGTGCTGTCTGTATAACCAGTTACCAAGATACCGCTTTGGCTGTCTTCAGTCAGAACTTGGGCAACTTTATTCAATGTTGCATAGAAGTTTGGTTTGATGTTTGACTTGTTAGTGTCAAATGTAATCGCACCAGGCATTACCAAGTTGATTGAACCGTCTGGATTACGGTTTACATCTACACCAGTACCCGCAGTCGCTTGACGTAATTTTTTCTCTTTATTGTCAAGGTAAACACCCGCTGCACCACCAAGTACTGCACCAATTGCAGCTGCACGGTTGTTTTGACGGCTAGTATTGGCATTACTTTTAGAAATACCATAACCTGCAGCAGCACCAATTACTGTACCCAAAGCTGTTTTGTCGTACTCAACACCACCCAGGTTATTGCCAGTAGTTTGACAACCTGTAAGTGCTACTGCCCCTGCTACAGCTGCTGAAATTAATAGTGCACGCATTGCATGCCTCCTTTGTAGTGTAATTTGTATCTTAGGTCAGATAATGATTTAAAAATAATGGGATAACCATTGAATTTTTGTTAATAATAAATCTTTTAGTAATATTTTATAATGTTTATGTGTAACCAATTTCCTGAATTTCATCATAGTTTCTTCACAGTTTAGTGATCAGACTTTTCTATTCGCTCAACTCCCTCTATATTGTTCAAAATGTGATGAAATTTAGACGATTATTCTCTGGGACTGTTTTTATATGTCATCTAAAAGCAAGCAACAAACGACTTTAAAAAAACTTACCCGTGGCCTCACGGTGACATCCGTCATGACTGGCAGTACTTTTTTTCATGGGCCACCTGTACTGGCTTTGGGGCTGACCAAACTTTTTAAGAAATCTTCTAAGATTGATGAAACCAATATCAAGATTACCAATAGCTGGTTAAGCGTAAATAACTGGCTGATTGACAATGTCCTGAAAAATACCAAATGGCAAATCAGCATTGATGAATCTCTGGATCTGAACATGCAGGGGCGTTATTTAATGACCTGTAATCATCAGAGCTGGGTGGATACCACGGTAAACCAGTATTTCGGTTTAACACGTATGCCTCTCACCCGCTTCTTTACAAAATGGGAACTAATTTTTATTCCATTTGTAGGTCAAGCATTTAAAATTCTGGGCTTCCCGATGATGAAACGGCATAGCAAGGAACAGATTGCCAAAAACCCTTCCCTGAAATATCGGGATATGGAAGAAGCACGCAAGGCATGTGAACAACTGGTTAGCCAGCCATTTACTTTGCTGAATTATCTGGAAGGCACACGCTTTACCCCAGAAAAGCATGAACAGCAAAAATCGCCTTATAAGCATTTGTTGAAGCCTAAGGCGGGCGGTCTTGCGCTGGCACTGAATATTCTGGGAGACAAAATTGATGCACTGGTGGATATGACTATTGTTTATCCTGACGGTGTGCCAGGTTATGGGGAATTCTGGTTAGGTGAAGTCCCGCGTATTGCCGTGAACTTAAGAAAAATTGACATTCCGGACTGGGTACTCGGCGGCAATTATGAAGATGATGCAGATTACCGGGCGCGTTTCCAGCAATGGGTAGACCAGATCTGGACTGAAAAAGACCAATTAATTGAGCAAATGCGGCAGAACCTGATTTCCGCTTCTGCCTGACATTTGCCAGAGAGACTATGAAGAACGACAACCCGGACCTCGTGTCCAGCTCATTTAAATTTATTCGCAAAGGCACCTGGGGCTGGAAAATTGCACTGATTTACGACATTTTCATGATGGTTGTCATCATCATCAATTTGTTCTGTCTCTGTGCCAATGCCATTCTGATGAGCGATTTTGGGCACTGGTTGTTTGACTTCATTCGCTTGCCTGATGTCTTGCAGTTTTATAAAAGTGAATTACGTCCCTGGGTAATGATTACCGAGGGATGGTTTACCACCTTCCTGATTATTGAACTCATCGTTCGCTGGTTCATTGCCATTGTTATGCGCCACCATGCCCGCTGGTGGTTCTTTCCCTTTGTGCACTGGTATGAAATTTTATCCATCATCCCACAGCTACGTTTTCTGCGTTTGTTACGTGCAGTCGCGATTGGCTACAACCTGCATAGCCATGGATACAAAGTCATACCGGCAAGCTGGTATAGACGGGGTAATTTCTACTATAACCTGCTGATGGAAGAACTTTCGAGCCGTGTAGTATTGACGGTACTGGATGGCATTAAACGTGAACTCAGCACCAGCACATCACATAAACAATTAATTGATGATTTGGTGGAACATCACCGTAAATTACTGGCTGTTGCTTTGGCAGATATCTTGCAAGAGTCTTTGGGCAAGGAATTACAGGCACAGCGCTTCATGATTTCAAAAAATGTCGGGCAAGTCGTCAATCAGGCCATTGAAGATACACCTGAGCTCACCCAGCTTCTGCGTCTGATTCCCATTGTGGGTGGACGGCTGGAACGCCAGATCCAGAGTATTGGTCAACGTCTGGGAGAAAATATCACTCAAGGCCTGATCGATCCTTTTACACATAACGGATCACAAGAAAACCCGACTTTTGCCATGATTTCAGATAAGATTAGCCAGATTCAGATTGAACATAATCCACATATTGATAAATTGGTCGAATCGGCTGTTTTTGAGACACTTGAAGCCATTCAAAAACAGGTCAAAGTGAAACAGTGGCAACAGATTTTAGAAGAACACGAACAAAATCAGGGCTCAATAGATAGATGAGTTTTCATTTGCAGACTCGGCTAAGATAAGCTGATTCTATTCGTATAAAAAAAATAACTTGGATCGCTAGAGAATTAACGAAATTTGTTCTAGGATTTGCACTATTTACAACATTGCTTCGACATAAAACAGCAAGTCAGAAGTATTAAGGAAAAATTATGGCTGACATACGGATAAAAGGCAGAATGGTCAATGCGCTACGCATTAGCCTCGATACCAATGATCATGATGCAATCCGCCAGCAACTGAAACCAAAATTACAAGCGGCTTTTCCGCCAGGCACATTGGCGGTAATTGAAAGTTCAGTCGATCAGGAACTGATTGCCCTGATCCAGTTACTGATTGATCTCGAAGTTCAGCCTATGGCAGTGACTGAAGGGATTCTGGGGGATCAGGCTCGTGCGATTCAGTTCCCTGTTCTGCCACCAGACCGTCAGTTACAGGAAATTAAGGCGACCAAAGAACAGGTCATGGAAGTCAAATCCGAATCTGCTGCTGACGATGAAAAAGCTGATGCAGCACCGATCGTCGCGCATGTGACTTCTTATCACGATGAAATTCTGCGCACCGGCCAATGCATTGTGCAGAATCAGGGTGACATTATTATTACGGCCGGAATAAACAGTGGTTCAGAAGTGATTGCCTCAGGCAATATCCATATTTATGGCAGCGCGCGTGGCCGTGTGATTGCAGGTGCGGGTGGCAATACTGCAGCGCGTATTTTCTGCCATGCGCTGGAAGCCGAACTGATTTCTATTGCAGGTACTTATTGTGTGGCCGACGACATTCCACCGAATGTTGTGAAAAAACCCGTGCATATTTACTTGAATGATCAACAAGAGCTTGTATTTGAAGCTCTACAATTTTAATGTATAAATAAACACCAAAAACCCCATTTTATAGGGGATTTGAACCATAACAGGAGTGGATTCGGTGGCGAAAATTGTTGTCGTAACATCAGGCAAAGGTGGCGTAGGTAAGACTACAACAAGTGCATCTTTTGCAACAGGTTTAGCCCTACGTGGCCACAAAACTGTGGTAATCGATTTTGATGTAGGCTTGCGTAACCTTGATTTGATTATGGGCTGTGAACGCCGTGTAGTATATGATTTTGTAAATGTTCTCAATAACGAAGCACGATTACAACAAGCACTGATTCGCGATAAAGATATTGAAAATTTATATATTTTACCTGCTTCACAAACACGTGATAAAGACGCTTTAACTGATGAAGGCGTAGAACGTGTAATGGATGAGCTTTCACAGGAATTTGATTATATCGTGTGTGACTCCCCTGCAGGTATTGAACGTGGTGCCATTTTAGCCATGTACCATGCAGATGAAGCCATCATTGTAACTAACCCTGAAATTTCTTCAGTACGTGACTCTGACCGCATCATTGGCATGCTAGACAGTAAAACTAAAAAAGTAGAACAAAACGAAGGTCGCATCCGTAAACACCTGTGTATTACCCGTTTCAATCCGGAACGTGCCGATAAACAGGAAATGTTAACGATTGACGATATTTCTAAAGATATTTTACGTGTTCCAACCTTAGGGGTTATTCCTGAGTGTCCAAGCGTTCTACAGGCATCGAATGAAGGTAAACCAGTGATTCACTTTACCGAATCTGCCGCAGGTCAGGCTTATGATGACCTTGTAGCACGTTTCCTGGGTGAAGAGCGTCCTTACCGTCATATTGAAGTAAAACCTAAGGGCTGGTTAGCACGATTATTTGGAGCGTAAACATGGCTGGATTCTGGAGTAAACTTTTTAGTAGCGAGGATAAACCATCAAGCGCACAAACCGCGAAAGACCGTTTGAAAGTCATTGTTGCTTCTGAACAGGGTTTGGGGCGCCGTTTGAGTCAGGATAAAATTGACCAGATGAAGACAGAGATCATGCAAGTGGTCAATCGCTACGTCCGCGGGGTTGATGAACAGCACATTCAGATGCAGGTACGTTCTGAAGCAAACATTGAAATGCTTGAAATGAATATCAATTTACCTGAAGAGCGATAATCTGAATTTTGATTAGTCAAGTAAATTGATTCAAGGCAAAATATGAGCCTCAACAAAGCGCCGCTTTGTTGAGACGCAAGACCAGAAGCTTGGCTTCGCGTAGACTTGATAGTAATTAGTATTTTTTTTACCTCATCTCAAAACGTGAAGTGATCCTTCGAATAGACAAAGTGCATGATAAGACTTTGCCTCTTGCGAACTCATATTTTGCCTTTTTTCATGCCGAAGAATTACATCAAGGAGATTGCGATGGCATTATCTCAACCAGCGACCTTTAACGAAGAATGGTCAGATGAGCGTGTATATGCCTACCTGAATCAGCTTCCTCCTGCAGGCGTCAATGCAGATTTTCATGTGCTTTATCATGCATTCAAGCATATGCGCCCTTTTGATTATGAACGCCTGCTAACCAAATTTGTCGCAGACGGTCGCGATCTTAACGCCACCAATCCGGAAGGACAGCGCATTCATGACGTGATTGCCACTTATCCGCGTCAAAGTGCCGAGTTCCTCGCAGTATTAGAAAAATTTGCATAAGTTGTAATGCATAAAAAAGCCTGCTTAAAGCAGGCTTTTTTAATCGCTAGAGATTCTGGATTTAAACCAAGATCTCACGCTTCCCATTGGCACCCATTGAGCTGACAATGCCATTTTCTTCCATCTGGTCAATGATCCGTGCAGCACGGTTATAACCCAGACTGAACTTACGCTGCAAAGATGAAGTTGATGCTTTGCGGGTTTCCAAAACAAAAGCCACACACTGATCATACAGCGCATCTCGATCAGATCCACCATCTCCACCATCCTCAAAGCCGCGACTAGACGGTTCTTCATCAAATGGAGTCAGGATCTCATCCACATAGTTAGGCGCCCCACGTTCACGCCATGCATCACAGATCCGGTTCACTTCATCATCGGCAATAAAGGCACCGTGTACGCGCTCCGGCTCAATTTTACCCGGGCCAAGGAACAGCATATCACCATGACCGAGCAGATCTTCTGCACCACCTGCATCGAGAATGGTACGTGAGTCGATTTTCGAGTTCACACGAAGTGCGACACGTGTCGGAATATTCGCCTTGATCAGACCAGTGATCACATCTACTGAGGGACGCTGAGTTGCCAGTAACAGGTGAATACCGGCAGCACGGGATTTTTGTGCCAGACGGGTAATCATCTCTTCAGCTTTCTTACCGACCTGCATGATCATATCCGCGAACTCATCGGCAACAATCACAATCGATGGCAATGGCGTTAAGCGCGGTGCACGTTCCCCTGCGACTGATTCACTCGCTTTCCAGGTTGGATCAAATAGCTCTTCACCATTGGCAAGCGCCTCTTCTACCTTACGGTTATAGTCGCTGAGCTTACGAATTTTCAGGAAAGACATCAGTTTGTAACGACGTTCCATTTCATTCACACACCAGTTCAAGGCACTGACTGCATCTTTCATATCGGTCACAACTGGGGTTAACAGGTGTGGAATATCGTTATAGTTGGCCAATTCAAGCTGTTTCGGATCGATCAGGATCAGGCGTAACTGGTCTGGTGTGTACTTCAATAGCATCGATAGAATCATCGAGTTAACCGCCACCGACTTACCAGAACCCGTAGTCCCTGCTACCAGCATATGCGGTGCTTTACCCAGTTCAGTAATCACCGGATTGCCCGAAATATCCTTACCCATGGCCATCGACAAAATGCCATCTGGATCATTGAATTTTGGAATCTGTACCAGTTCAATCAAACGCACCATTTCACGGCTACTGTTCGGAACTTCAATGCCGATATAAGGCTTACCTGGAATAACTTCGACTACACGTACTGAAGCCATTGACATCGAACGGGCCAAGTCACGTGAAATATTAGTGACTTTGGAAGCTTTCACACCAGGCGCAAGGTCCAGTTCAAAACGGGTCACGACTGGGCCTGGCTGAGCCTCGACCACTTTGGCTTTAACGTTAAATTCCTGAAGCTTGATTTCCAGAAGTTCTGATAAACGGGATAATTGCTCTTCAGTGAAATTCACTTTTTTGTTCGGATCGACTTTATCCAGCAATTCCAGACCCGGCAATGGTGACAGGTCTTTACGGCGCTCAGCGACCTGCATGGCTCGTGACATTGGACGACCAGCGGCATCGGTCAGTGGCGCATCGAAGTCAAACTCGTCTTCATCCTGAGGCTTACCGGCAGTTTCATGCCAAGCTTCAATAAATTCTTCTTTGGACAATGCTTCCCGAACTGCTGCATTGGTCGCTGCGGTTTGAGCTGCTGTCTCTACACGCTGAATCGGTGCTTGAACAAAAGCAGAAGATTGGGCATAACTTGATGCACGTACAGGTGCAGGTTTTGGTTCATCAGCTTCAACCAGTAAATCGTCCAGATCCTCAAAGTCCGCTTCCAGGCTGGTATTTTTAATCGCATGTGCAGCCATAAGTGGAGCAGCCGCAGTTGAGCTGATTGTTCCAGCATCTTCTACAATTCTGAGGGATTTTTCAGCTGCTGCTGAATTGAACGGGCTATGCACATCCGTTGCGGTTTTACCTTGCGGGACTGCGGCCAATAACTCATCAAAAATTTCATCATCATCCCAGTCCAGATTATTCTTGGCGGTAGATGATGATGTCACTTCATGAGCATGGTGATTCGTTGACGCAGCTGCAAATGCATCAGGAGAAAAATCAGCTTGCTCTTCTTCTGCAGCTTTAAGCAAAGCATCGATATCCTGCTTGTGACGCTGGTCTTCATTGGAATGTAACGCACGCCACACCTCCCCTGTTGCCACCACACGATCCGGCTCTACTGTTCGCGGTGCTTGTTCCTGAACAGGTTCTGAAGCTGATGTCTGTACAGGTTCAGAAATATCTTCTTCATAGTGGTGAGGCTGGTGCGATTCTTTATCTGCAAAATCCTCAAACAGGCGTTCAGCGACATGATCGCGAACTACAGGGTCGACTTCTACCAGATCATGCTCAGGTGCGGCAGTGACTGGTACTGTCACTTTTTTGGCAGCTGCTTTTACCGCTTCTTTTTTAATTACAGGTGCGGTACGGTCAAAATCAGACATACCTTCTGGCACATTACGGTAGAACAGGTCTTGCAGATAAGCAGGTGTTACCTTGAGACTGCTCCAGGTCTTGTTCCATTTCACACCAAATGCCAAGGTAAACAGAACCACCCAAAGCACCAGCAAGAAAAAAGCTGCGCCATAGACAGTTAGTAATTGTTCAAGACTTTGGCCCAGTTCATAGCCAATGATCCCGCCTGAAGAATTATCCAGCGTATCGGCTGGAACTTGCCAGAACAGGAACAGCAACGCCGATGTAGTCAATAACAGGAAGAATTGGGCAGCATAACGGAATGGACGGTTCAGGAAGCTGCGCGGCCACCAGACCTGGATTGCTTCCATAAACAGATACACAGGGATCAGCAGGCTTGCCCAACCGAGAAAACCAAATAACAGGTCTGAAATCCAGGCCCCTGCAACCCCACTGGCATTTGAAACTGTCTGCGTATCACTAGAGATATGCATCCACCCCGGATCAAATGGTGTATAGGTCACTGTTGCAAGAAACAGATAAATCCCAAATGAGACTAAAAATAATGTCATTACTAAGCGCTGTGCATAGGCACTCGACACCGCTGTCATATACTGTCCTGTAACCAATTCTTCATGAATATTCTTTTGCTGGTATGCTTCAAAAAAAGCGTCGCAATAAAATGCATATTATGCACCTGTTGCATCAAAAAAGATGCATTATTGTGTACTTCTTCTATATAGCCCAAATCGATTTCGATGATCAATAATATCGACTTTAATCTCACACCACTGTTATACAGTTTCACGTATAATTCAATAAATTTCTAAATAAAAAAGGATACAGCGAATGAGCGCACGTCACTCACGACTGATTATTTTAGGTTCTGGCCCTGCTGGCTATAGCGCAGCAGTCTATGCAGCGCGTGCAAACTTAAAACCGACCCTGATTGCAGGTCTGCAACTGGGTGGTCAATTAACCACAACGACTGAAGTAGATAACTGGCCTGGCGATCCTGAAGGTCTGACTGGTCCAGCTTTAATGGAACGTATGCAGGCTCATGCAGAACGTTTCGGTACCGAAATTGTCTATGATCATATCAATGAAGTTAATCTTAACGTTCGTCCATTCGTCCTGAAAGGCGATATGGAAGAGTTTACTTGTGATGCCCTGATCATTTGTACTGGTGCAACTGCGCAATACCTGGGTCTGGAATCAGAAGCTGCATTTATGGGTCAAGGCGTGAGCGCGTGTGCAACCTGTGACGGTTTCTTCTATAAAGAGCAAAAAGTGATGGTTGTAGGCGGTGGTAATACCGCTGTTGAAGAAGCATTATATCTTTCTAACATCGCTTCTCACGTGACTCTAGTTCACCGTCGTGATACGTTACGTTCTGAAAAAATCCTGCAAGACCATCTTTTTGAAAAAGAAAAAGAAGGAAAAATCAGCATTATCTGGAATCATCAGGTAGAAGAAGTGTTGGGTGATACCACTGGCGTCACTGCGGTACGTTTGAAATCAACCCAAGATGATTCAACTCAGGATGTTGAAGTATCAGGTCTATTTGTTGCTATTGGTCATAAACCAAATAGCACCATGTTTGAAGGCCAGCTAGAACTGCGTGATGGTTATATTCAGGTTCAAAGTGGTACCGCGGGCAATGCCACTCAAACCTCTATCCCGGGTGTATTTGCTGCAGGCGATATCGCAGACAGTATCTACCGTCAGGCGATTACTTCTGCAGGTTCAGGCTGTATGGCGGCACTGGATGCAGAAAAATATCTCGATGCAATGGGTAAATTAGACTAAGCAGCGAAAATAAAAAGACCGTCCATCATGGGCGGTTTTTTTATGTATGATAAAAACAGTCTATTTCAAGATCAGGGTTCTGCATGCATCTTCTTCCTCCTTCACAGTACATTTTCCCCAATCCTGAAGAAGCAGATCTTGAGGGTGAAGGCCTGATTTGTATCGGTGCAGACCTCTCCCCTTCTACTTTGTATGAGGCCTATACCCATGGTCTCTTCCCCTGGTTTTCTGAAGGTGATCCGATCTGCTGGTGGAGTCCGGAACCACGCTGTATTATTCGGCCAGAAGATTATCATCCAAGTAAATCCCTGCTTCGAAGCATGAAAAAACAGGATTATAAAATTACGGTGAATCATGCTTTTGAAAGAGTCATCCGTTCCTGCTCATTGCCTCGCGCTTATGCAGATGAGACCTGGATTAGTGAAGAGATCATTCAAGGTTATTGCGACCTGTTTAATGCGGGTTATGGTTATAGTATTGAGGTTTGGGATGAAGATCGCCTAGTAGGTGGACTCTATGGGGTGACTATCGGCAAGGGCTGTTTCGGTGAATCCATGTTTAGTACCCAAACCGATGTTTCTAAAATGGCTTTCTATGCCCTGATGCTGATTGGCAGAGAAAATCAGCTGCCCTGGATTGACTGTCAATTGGTGAATGATCACTTGATGAGTCTAGGTGCCTGTACAATTTCTCGCCATACATATCTTAAATCGTTACAAGATGTGATAAAACAGCCTGCGATCAATTGGAAAAAGTATCAAGACGGTGTATTTTCAAGTAAAACAATAGCGCAGTCTGCGCGATTAAGTGAATGAAAATAACAGAGGGCACTTGTTATGAACTCTTATCAACCACAGTCCCTACTGAACGATTTACAGTATTATATTACGCCGCCGCATGACTGTAGCTATCTGCCCAACAAGTCCGCGCGCATGGTTTTTCTTGATCCAGCGCACCGTATTGATGTAGTGACGCTGTCCGAGCTTTCTCGTACCGGTTTCCGTCGTAGTGGTGATTTTGTCTATCGGCCTGAATGCCACCTGTGCCGTCAATGTTTATCTTCACGTATTCCTGTTCATGAATTCCAAATGAACAGCTCGCAAAAAAAAGCCTGGAAACGTAATCAGGATTTGACGGTTAAAATTACCCATCCTGAACAGGCCACAGATATACATTACGCCCTCTATGAACGTTATATTAATGAACGTCATGCAGATGGTGATATGTATCCACCTAGCCGTGACCAGTTCGAAAAGTTTTTACTGCAAAGCTGTACCGATAGTTTCTTTCTGGAATTATGGAAAGATGACCGTCTCATCAGTGTATCGACTTGTGACCTGCTCGATGATGGCGTTTCAGCGGTGTATACTTTCTTTGATCCTGATGAGAACCGCCGTTCCCTTGGTGCCTTTGCGATTCTGAAACAGATTGAGCACACTCAAAAACTTGGCTTACAGTTTGTTTATCTGGGCTACTGGGTGCCACATTCAGCCAAAATGAACTACAAGTCTCAATACCTGCCACTTGAATTATTGATTGACGGGCAATGGCGCCGATTAAACCGCACCCTTACCCCTGTGGAGATTGAACATCTGGGAAACTCCTTGATGACGACCTTGCCTAGCGGATGGAATAATCCCATCATCAAGTAATTTAGTCGTCAAATAAGAGCTGGAATATTATTTAAACAGGCTGGCAAAATCATCAGTACAGGACTTCACCATAATAATGGCATGTTCCCGAGTGCCATTCGAATTCGGATAATAGTTCTTGCGCAGATCAATCTGATGAAAACCGGTTTTTTCATACAGTTTAATTGCAGCAGTATTGCTTTCCCGTACTTCCAGAAAGATTTGTACTGGACTATTTTTCAATAATGCAATTGAGGCATCTAGCAACTGATAACCTAAACCTTTGCCCTGTTGCGCAGGATCAATTGCCATCAGTAATAAATTGGCTTCATCCAACACCGGCTGTAAAATGCAGAACCCTACGACTTGCCCTGCTTGTTCAATCACAGTGCTTTGATAGGCAGTAACAGCATCTTCAAATTGTTTAAAGGTCCAGGGATGGGATTGTACTTTGGTTTCAATCTTGGCAACGGCTGGTACATCCGCAGCTTGCATCAAACGAATCATCTTCGTTCATCTTATCTAGAATTAACCTCCGCATTATAGAAACTTTATTTAAAAAATCGAGCAAAAAAAAGAGCAACTTAGGTTGCTCTTCAGTCTTTTAATCTAGTTTTAAATTAAAGGCCCAGTTTTTGTTTCCAGCTTTGTAATAAGCTATGGGTGTCATGATCATTTGGATGAAAACCAGGTTTAAAGTACATCAGCATTTCTTTACCCATACCGGTAATAATTCCTTTAGATGGGCTATAACCATAAGTATAGATTTCTTTTAAAGCTCCAAGACTTAACTGACGGTCTTCTTTCAATAAACGCAATACGAAGTAGATAAGATTTTAAACCTTTACCGAAAACACCTTCGAATACATCATAGGCCACGGCCTTATGTTCATTCTCTTCAATTGCATGCCAGAGCCACATGGTTTTCATGGTGTCATCTTTCATCAGTTCCTGAATATGCTGATTGGTCAGTAACTGAGATGCAATGGTCGCAGTAAAATGTTCTAGTGCAGTCGTCGCAGTGAGGTCGACCATTTCCTGGGTAATACCAACTGGCTTACCGACTGCCGCAAAGATTTTGCGTGCAGTTTGAATGACTCGGTCAGTATAATGATCTAGCGTATCAACGTCATGGCCATGGCGTTGCGCTGAAGCATTAAAACCAACATGTTCCTGGGTATGCATGGCTTCCTGACCAATAAAGGCAGAAATTTCTTTTTGCAATGCTTCATTGTCCTTAATTGCTGGATGCTGACGTACAGCGCGAACAGAATCAATAAAGAATTTTTCGCCTGCCGGGAATAATGCAGAAAGTGCAGTCATAAAGTGAGTCAGTCCTGCTGAACCATTCATCCAGTATTCTGACACCTGATCAAAATCAAAACTCATACGACGTACCGGAAAACTTGCGCCTGCACGATTGGTAATTTTCACTTGAGCATTCATACACTTACTCCCATCAGTTCTATATAGAGCTGAAATCTAATTATTAAAATTCTTATAGTTATATTACTGCGTTGAATTTTTCACATAAGGGCAGATAAGGTCAGTGAAATATCACTTAAGGACAGCTTGTAAATATATTGTTAGACAATTTAAATATGCTTGAAAATGAGTAGGTTGAATTTACAGATATAAAAAAAGCGTCCCAAAGGGACGCTTTTTTCACACAATCAGCGATTATGCAGTTACTTTAGCAACTACACCAGCACCAACTGTACGACCACCCTCACGGATCGCAAAACGTAGACCTGGGTCCATTGCGATTGGGTGAATTAGTTCTACTGACATTTCTACGTTGTCACCAGGCATAACCATTTCAACGCCTTCTTTCAAAGAAATCGCGCCAGTTACGTCAGTTGTACGGAAGTAGAACTGTGGACGGTAACCATTCAGGAATGGAGTGTGACGACCACCTTCGTCTTTAGAAAGTACGTATACTTCTGCATCGAATTTAGTGTGCGGTTTGATAGAACCTGGTTTAGCAAGTACTTGACCACGTTGTACGTCTTCACGTTTAGTACCACGAAGCAAGATACCACAGTTCTCACCAGCACGGCCTTCGTCAAGAAGTTTACGGAACATTTCAACGCCAGTTACAGTAGTCTTAACTGTGTCTTTGATACCCACGATTTCAACTTCTTCACCAACTTTGATGATACCAGTTTCAACACGGCCAGTTACAACTGTACCACGGCCAGAAATTGAGAATACGTCTTCGATTGGCATCAGGAATGCTTGGTCGATTGCACGTTCTGGTTCTGGGATGTAAGAGTCAAGAGCTTCAACAAGCGCAACTACTGCTGGCTCGCCGTATTGGCTGTCATCACCATTAAGTGCAAGAAGAGCAGAACCACGGATTACAGGAGTATCATCACCTGGGAAGTCGTAAGTAGAAAGAAGTTCACGAACTTCCATTTCAACCAGTTCAAGAAGTTCTTCGTCGTCTACAAGGTCGCATTTGTTCAAGAATACAACGATGTAAGGTACACCTACCTGACGAGAAAGCAGGATGTGTTCACGAGTTTGTGGCATTGGACCGTCAGTCGCAGCACATACAAGGATCGCACCGTCCATCTGAGCAGCACCAGTAATCATGTTTTTAACATAATCGGCGTGGCCCGGGCAGTCTACGTGAGCATAGTGACGAGTTGGAGAATCGTATTCTACGTGTGAAGTATTAATTGTAATACCACGTGCTTTTTCTTCTGGTGCAGAGTCGATTGCAGCGTAGTCTTTCGCTTCACCACCGAATTTTTTAGCACATACAGTTGCAATCGCAGCTGTTAAAGTTGTTTTACCATGGTCAACGTGACCGATTGTGCCCACGTTAACGTGTGGCTTATTACGTTCAAACTTAGCCTTAGCCATGTTCATCTTCCTTTGTAGATTACTCATGCAGTAAACCTGCATGAGTATTAGATTTTAACTATAAATTTAGTTAGGCAATATAGTAATCGAAAGATTACTCGTCGTCACCTTTTTTGCCGCCAGCTTGGAACTTAGCAATGATGCCTTCAGCCACGTTACGTGGAGTTTCAGCATATTTAGCAAATTCCATAGAGTAAGTCGCACGACCTTGAGACATAGAACGCATGTGAGTTGCGTAACCAAACATCTCAGAAAGTGGAACTTCAGCACGGATTGCTTTAGTACCGCCAGGAAGATCGTCCATACCTTGAACCATACCACGACGACGGTTTAAGTCACCCATGATATCGCCCATGTAGTCTTCTGGAGTTTCTACTTCAACTTTCATGATTGGTTCAAGAAGAACAGGATCTGCTTTCATGAAACCGTCACGGAAGGCATAAGAACCCGCCATTTTGAACGATAATTCGTCAGAGTCGACATCATGGTAAGAACCGTCGAACAATGTCGCTTTGATGCCAACTACTGGGTAACCAGCAAGGACACCATTCTTCATACGTTCTTGGATACCTTTGTCAACCGCACCGAAGAATTCTTTCGGTACTACACCGCCGACAACTTCTTCAGCGAACTCGTAGTCTTTACCAGATTCAGGGTCCATTGGCTCAAGACGTACGTATACGTGACCAAATTTACCTTTACCACCTGTTTGACGAACGAATTTACCTTCTTGTTCAACAGATTTTTTGATCGTTTCACGGTAAGCAACCATTGGTTTACCAATGTTTGCTTCAACGTTGAACTCACGTTTCATACGGTCAACGATGATGTCAAGGTGAAGCTCACCCATACCAGCAATAATTGTTTGACCAGATTCTTCGTCAGTACGTACGCGGAACGATGGATCTTCTTTCGCCAAACGACCTAAAGCAACTGACATTTTTTCTTGGTCAGCTTTAGTTTTAGGCTCAACTGCAAGTGCAATTACTGGCTCTGGGAATTCCATACGCTCTAGTGTAATTACGTGGTTTTCATCACATAATGTATCACCAGTCGTTGTATCTTTAAGACCTACACATGCCGCGATGTCGCCCGCACGAATTTCTTCGATGTCATGACGGTCATTTGCGTGCATCTGTACGATACGGCCGATACGCTCACGTTTCATTTTCACTGGGTTATAAACCGGGCTACCCGCTTTAAGAACACCAGAGTAAACACGTACGAACGTTAAGTTACCAACGAATTTGTCGTTCATGATTTTGAACGCTAACGCAGCAAACGGTGCATCATCAGACGCTTCACGAGAACCTTCAGTTTCGTCTTTGTCGTCTAAGATACCTTTGATTGCTTCAACGTCAGTCGGCGCTGGAAGGAATTCAATTACTGCGTCCAACATACGTTGAACACCTTTGTTTTTGAACGCCGAACCACACATCATCGGTTGAATTTCGTTTGCAAGCGTACGCGTACGTAAACCAGCTACGATTTCTTCTTTCGTCAAATCACCTTCTTCAAGGTATTTGTCCATAAGCTCTTCAGATGCTTCCGCAGCTGCTTCAACCATGTTTGTACGCCATTCATTAGCAGTATCAACTAGGTCAGCTGGGATGTCGCCATATTCGAACTTCATACCTTGAGATGCTTCATCCCAGATAATCGCTTTCATTTCGATAAGGTCAACAACACCTTGGAAGTTTTCTTCAGCACCGATTGGAACAACGATTGGCACTGGGTTAGCACCCAAGCGAGTTTTCATTTGTTCAACCGCACGGAAGAAGTTCGCACCAGTACGGTCCATTTTGTTAACGAACGCAATACGTGGAACTTTATATTTGTTCGCTTGACGCCATACAGTTTCAGACTGAGGTTGTACACCACCTACAGCACAGTAAACCATACACGCACCGTCAAGAACACGCATAGAACGCTCAACTTCGATTGTGAAGTCAACGTGTCCTGGGGTGTCAATAACGTTAATACGGTGTTGTTCGAACTGGTTGCCCATACCTTTCCAGAAGCATGTTACAGCTGCTGAAGTAATGGTAATACCACGTTCTTGCTCTTGTTCCATCCAGTCCGTAGTTGCCGAACCTTCGTGAGTTTCACCTAGTTTGTGGCTCTCACCTGTGTAGAACAAAATACGTTCAGAAGTCGTTGTTTTACCAGCGTCAATGTGCGCTGAGATACCAATGTTACGGTAACGAGAAATTGGGGTTTGACGAGCCATGATTTCTTGCATTCCTAAATTTTGTTGTTTAAAACAGGACGCTTTAAGCTGCTGGGCAGCTTAAAGCGATTCGATGACAAAACAGCGAAAACTGGCTCATCATCCTCCTGAATAGGGGCTGTTTTAACCGCTTAGAAGCGATAGTGAGAGAAGGCTTTGTTGGCTTCAGCCATACGGTGCACATCTTCACGTTTTTTAACCGCTGCGCCTTTACCTTCAGCTGCATCAAGCAACTCACCAGCAAGACGTAAAGCCATAGTTTTTTCAGAACGCTTAGCAGCAGCATCTACTAACCAACGCATAGCCAAGGCAGTACGACGGGATGGGCGCACTTCCATAGGTACCTGGTATGTAGCACCACCAACACGGCGTGCTTTTACTTCGACCATAGGACGAACTTTTTCAAGAGTAGTCTCGAAAAATTCAACTGGGTCTACTTTAGATTTTTCTTGAACGCGGTCTAAAGCACCGTAAACGATACTTTCAGCAATAGATTTTTTACCATCTTGCATTACGTGGTTCATGAATTTAGCGATTGTTTGGCTGCTGAACTTAGGATCCGGAAGGATTTCACGAGCAGCGACTACGCGACGTCTTGGCATTTTAAAACTACCTATAAATATGACACTTCAGGTTAATCCAGCAGTAGCACAAAGTGTCGTGTGCATTCGCTGGCCTTACTACACGTCGCTTGAATTTTCACAAAATTAAATGCAGAAATCAGACAAGCGAGACGATAAAGGATTGCAGTTCTAGCGAACTAAGAACTTAATCTCGAAAGATTATTTCTTAGGACGTTTAGTACCGTATTTAGAACGAGCTTGGTTACGATCTTTAACACCAGCACAGTCTAAAGAACCACGAACGGTATGGTAACGTACACCTGGTAAGTCTTTAACACGACCACCACGGATAAGAACAACACTGTGCTCTTGTAGGTTATGGCCTTCACCACCGATGTAGCTTGATACTTCAAAGCCAGAAGTTAAGCGAACACGGCAAACTTTACGCATTGCTGAGTTAGGTTTTTTAGGTGTAGTTGTGTAAACACGTGTACAAACACCACGACGTTGTGGACAAGCCTTCAACGCAGGAACTTTAGATTTTTCAACTAAAGTCGTACGACCCTTACGGATCAACTGATTTGTTGTTGCCATGTGGCAATTCTCCCGTTAATAAAAAGCCCCAAAAAACTACTACTTTTTGAGGGCATGCAATTGTATGTCAAGATGCAAAATCGGTCAATATGCCGAAGTCAGGCAAAACACGATCGCATCTCGACTTTAAGCGTTTATTTTATGGTGAAAATCATTCATTTTTTCGATTTCGTGGCAGCATTTTTTGTAACATCTTCCGTAGTTTCCTCAGCTTGCGTTTGTTTGTCTGCAGTCTCGGAGTTTTCTGGATTGTTTGTATCCGTCTCTTCTTCAGCGGCTGCCTGTAACATTTCTGTGTCATTTTCCTGCAAGCCGAGCTCTTCTTCTAGGGCTGCATCTGCATCAAAAGAATCTTTTGGAATAGCCGGTTTTTGTTCCTGTCTAGCGTCGGCATGTTCAACCAGTTTATCGGTCAATTCATCCAGACCTTCACTGACCTTTTCATCTTTTTTCACTTCAGCTTCTTCCGGGCTCAAGCTTTCCTGCTCTTTCTTAACCAGTTTGACTTGCTTGATGGTTTGATTGCCTTCAATTGGGATTTCTTTATCCAGAATTGGCTTATCTTTATCAGCGGCTGAATGATCAAGATTTTCCATCAGCTTCGGGGTCGCCTGCTGGAGCAGGTCAACGGCTTTTTCATAGGCAGCATATGGCGACAAACCTAGATCCTGATGCTGCTGCAAATACTGACGAGCATGCGAGAATACTTCTTGAGCTTTCTGGTTCACATCATTCACAAAGCGATGGCTATAGACTGCACCAATCCCTGCACTTGCCAATGGAGTCAGTTTGGTTAGCTGCTCTAATAAAGACAGTTTCGGAAAATGGTTCATCCATTCCCACTTCATGCTGCCATCCTGATTACTGAGCCATTTTTTCAGTGTTTCTATATCATTGCTTGACCCGAGCATGGTCTGTAGCTGGGACAGGTCATGTGTCTTTAAGGTACTGCTCAGCGCTTTAAGCCCCATTAAGAGTGCTTGTTTTTCTGCAATCAGACTGAGATCAATTTGTCTAAAGATATGCTGTACGATTTCCTGATCATCTTCCTTGCTCAGATCAAAACCATAAGAACGTCCTACTTGATAGATGGTACGCAGTGCCATCAATAAAGAAGCCGGAATATCAATCGCAGTTCCCAATACCCCAGTGACGCCACTTACAGCACCTTGTACTGTCGCCATCCATTTATTTTGTTCGGCAAATGCCTGAGAAATGCGTTGTGAACGCGTAGTATCCTGAGTCAGTTCTTCTAGATCCTTCGCCCCTGCTTCATTCAGGATGGCATCAACCGAACTCATCTGGTTGCTGAACTGATTCAGGTGATTATAAAAGTAGTCAGATACTTTGTCGGCCAACTGGGGAGAAACAAAATGCGCGACATTATTCACGGTATTAAAACGACGGCCCAGCAGCTGACGGGAAACATTTGGAAGATGTTCGCGTAGCATGTCTTTAGGATTTTCATATTTTTTTGAAGCAAAAGGGTTTTTGACTTTTGCCGAGCCATCAACAGCATGATCGGTATTGAAGGTTTTAGTCACAGAATCTGGTGCAACATGATTTAACAGTTCCAAACCTGTTGAACTGAACTTTTTCGCCACTCCAAAGGCATTCGAAATCAGACCATTAGATTGTTTATTATTAGCATTTACCATTTTTTACCTCAGCATGCACGTGCTTGTATTTGGTATAAATACTAGGTGTAGTCAGCATTTATCTCAACCTTATTCTGTTTCATTTAGTAAAAGCTCTACACAGTACTTTATAAACTCAACCTACTGTCACACGGCATAACATTTGCCATAAGATTTCAAAAATCTTTCTGCTATGATGTTCTGCATTGTGAAATAGGGGTCAGCGCTATATTTTGCAGTCTTATCAACGCCAAATATCTCCCGCTGCCCCAGAGATAAACTATAAGGATCTGTAGATGAAACGTGTTGTCATCACTGGTATGGGTATTAACTCGTGCATTGGTAATACATTAGAGGATGTGAATCACTCTTTACAAAACGGGATTTCAGGAACACGTTTTAATCCGACTTATGCTGAACTGAATTTCAAGAGCCATGTTAGCGCTGCTGCTGAACAGGATTTTGATGGTATTGACCGTAAGCTGAAACGCTTTATGGGCGTTTGTGCAATGTATGCCTACAACGCCGCTGTGGCTGCCGTTGAGCACGCAGGTTTAAAACAGGAAGATCTGGCGAATAATCCACGTTATGGTATTGCCGGTGGTTCAGGTGGCAACTCGACAGCTTCTGTAGTAGAAATGACAAAATTGCTGGAAGAAAAAGGCGCACGCAAAGTTGGTCCATTCTTCGTACCACGTAACATGTCGAATACCATTACAGCAAACGTCGGTGTGGCATTCAAATTACAAGGGATTGCCCACTCGATTACCAGCGCCTGCGCAACTTCTGCCGATGCCATTGGTTATGCTTATAACCTGATTCAATTAGGCAAACAGGATCTAATGCTTGCCGGTGGTGGCGAAGAAGATCACTGGTCTCAAAGCCTGCTGTTTGATGCGATGGGTGCACTGTGCTCTAAATACAACGACACACCTGAAACAGCTTCTCGTCCATATTCAGCAGACCGTGACGGTTTCGTGATTGCTGGTGGTGGCGGTTTTGTGGTGCTTGAGTCACTGGAACATGCTCAGGCACGTGGCGCGAATATTCTGGCTGAGGTTGTAGCTTATGCAGCCAACTCTGATGGTGCTGACATGGTTGCTCCATCTGGCGAAGGTGCAACACGTTGTATCCTGATGGCTCTAGAAGAAGCCAAACAGCATGGTGTAGATAAAATTGACTATGTGAATACACATGGTACTTCTACCCCAGCAGGTGATGTTACTGAACTTAAAGCTATGGCACGTGCCTTCGGTGAAGGTCAGGTTCCTCCACTCAGCTCGACTAAATCTATGACAGGTCACAGCCTGGGTGCTGCAGGTGTACAGGAAGCGATCTACTCTATCCTGATGATGCAAAATGACTTTATTGCACCAAACATCAATGTGACTGAACTGGATGAAGGCGCAAAACCATTTGATATCGTACTTGAAAAACGTGACGCAAAATTGAATACTGTGATGAGTAACAGTTTCGGTTTCGGCGGCGTAAATGCTTGTCTCGTTTTCAAAAAATGGGAAGGCTAAGCCGCCCATTTTAGGGTGACTTGATGGATGCTCCTTCTGATGCTTTCTTGTGGGTAAAAGCATTACATATTATTGCTGTGGTTTGCTGGTTTGCTGCATTGTTCTATCTGCCACGGCTTTATGTCTACCATGCCATGAGCGAAGATGTCGTAAGTCATCAACGCTTTGAAATTATGGAACGCAAGCTGTATCGCGGGATTATGTGGCCAGCTATGGTCGCCACGCTGATCACAGCACACTTTCTGGTCGATTGGGGTGATGCAACGCGTCATTACCATGAAGCCTTATGGTTCTATCTGAAAGTCGGCTTGGTTGGCTTGCTAGTCATTTACCATTTGGTATGTGGTTATTATCGTAAGAAACTGATGGAAAATGCCCATTACAAGTCACACAAGTTCTGGCGCTTCTTTAATGAAATGCCAACGCTGATTTTATTTGCTGTGGTGATTTTAGTGGTGGTAAAACCTACTTTCTAAAATTCCCTAAAATAAAAAATCCCCGATTGATCGGGGATTTTTTATGTCTGCACTTTATTCTCCGGAGAGAATTTGCTGACGTTTACGAAGACGTGGTTTATACAAAGTATGATAGGTGGTAAACAGAATCACCAACCACAGCGGACTAATCATCAGTGCCTTCATGGTATCTGCTTCCAGACTTAAAATAACTAAGGCAAAGAACAAGAAGATCAACACCAGATAGGACATCCAGATTCCGCCCGGCATCTTGAAGGTCGAAGTGGCATGTTTTTCAGGTTGCTGTTTACGGTAACGGATATAACACACCATAATCAGCCCCCAGATACTGATAAATAGAATCACACAGAGTGAGCTGGCCAGCGTAAAGGCTTCCATCGTGTTCGGTACAAAGTACTGGAAAGCCGCGCCTGCCATAATAAAGGCACAAGAAAATAACAGACCTTTAGCCGGAACTGCGCGACTTGAAAGCTCAGCCAAAGCCTGAGGTGCCTGACCATCACGTACCAGACCAAACAGCATCCGGCTGGTAGAGAACACGCCACTATTCATGGAGGACATCACAGAAGACAGCACCACCAGATTCATGATAATGGCTGATACGGGAATACCCGCATGCAAGAAAAGAGTCACAAAAGGACTTTGATCAGCAGGAATTTCTACCCACGGTGTTACAGACATAATCACTAGCAGAGACAATACATAGAACAGGATGATTCGCGTAGGAATCGCATTCACTGCTTTAGGTAAGTTCTTTTCCGGATCCTTGGTTTCAGCCGCCATCGTACCCAGCAGTTCCACACCTACGAAAGCAAACATCGCAATCTGGAAGCCGCCCAGAAAGCCCATCGTGCCCTTAGGGAACATACCGTCATATGCCCAGACATTGGTCAGGCTGGCAGCCGATCCACTTGGTGCCTGGAAGTCGCTGAAGATCATATATCCGCCAATCGCAATCAGACCCAGAATCGCTAAGATTTTAATCAGAGCGAACCAGAACTCGATTTCACCAAACAGCTTCACGGTCAGCAGGTTAATTCCCAGTACCAGCAATACACAGCCAGCACTGATCATGGCCTGCCCCATGGGTGTAAAGGTCATGTCGGGCGGCAGCCAGAAATTCAGATAATTGATAATTGCCGCTAAGTCAGCAATGCCGACCAGAATCCAGCCCAGCCAGTAAGACCAGCCAATATAATAGCCAGCCCCCGGACCAATCAGGTCATGCGCCATATCAATGAAGGATTTATAGTGCAGATTAGATAACAGGATTTCCCCTAATGCACGCATCAGGAAAAAGAACATGGCTCCAATAATCATGTAGATAAACAAGATTGAAGGCCCTGCCAGTGCAATCGTTTTACCAGAACCCATAAACAGGCCTGTACCAATGGCACCACCAATGGCAATTAACTGCAAATGTCGGTTAGAGAGCTTACGCTGTAATTCATGGGGAGATGATGATGCGTCATTTTTAGAAGAGGCTGTATTCATATTCAGTTCCTTTTTCACATCAGACCCTCGCTTATCTGATCGGATTTCTTCCTGAAATCCTGATTGCAGATGCAGTTTCATTTAATGGATTAAATGATCAGGCCTGATATGCTTACAAAATCAAGTTGGGAGATATAAAAATCTGAAGCAACTTAAGGGAGTGCTGCAATCACTGCAATTTCAATTAACCAGGCGGGATTTACCAGATCCGCCTGAATGGTTGCGCGTGCTGGTGTGCCACATCCCTCGAGCCATTCAATCCAGAGTGCATTGACGGTTTGAAAGTCTTCCAGGTTTTTAACAAAGAGCTGTGCAGATAACAGACGGCTTTTGTCTGTACCTGCCAGTTTAAGGAGTTGATCAATCTTCATGAGCACTTCCCGCGTTTGACCACGAATATCCAGACTGCTGCTGTCTGGCACCTGCCCTGATAAATACACCGTTTTATTGTGAATGGTGACAGCACTCATGACCTGATTGCTGTTCAAACGCTGAATATCTGCATGTTCCGTCATAATTTTATCCTCTCTTATTTCTAGTATTTGTTTAATCTTTAGCTTTCAATCTGTACAGGCACACGTTGGGTGATGGCACACATCAGCTCATAGCCAACCGTACTCGAACCCGCGGCTACTTCATCAATCGGCAATACTGTGCCGTGTATGGATTGTCCCCACAGCACAACTTCGCTACCAATCTGCGCATCAGGTACAGAACCTAGATCAACCGCCAGCATATCCATACTGACGCGACCGACCGTTTGGGTTCGAATCCCATCTACCAAAACTGGTGTTCCAGTTTGTGTGATTCGCTGATAACCATCCGCATAACCACAGGCCACAATTCCAATCTGCATATCCTGCTCAACTATAAAAGTAGAGCCATAACCGATGCTGTCTCCTGCCCGAACCTGCTGAATTGCGATCAGCTCGCTACGCAGACTCATGGTCGGTTTTAAGTTCCAGTGGTCAATCGTTTGGGTAGGATAGTCAGGTGAACTGCCATAAAGCATGATACCGCTACGTACAATGTCTGACTGTATATACTGATGATGACGCAGAATGGCAGCACTATTGCTGAGTGAGGTTTTGCCCGGCAGATTTTGAATGGTTTCGGTAAAGACCAGCTGTTGATGTTCAATACCTTCCTGTCCAAGTCGCATGCCATCCGCATCGGAAAAATGTGTCATATGACTGATGGAGCGTACTTGCTGAATATTTTTTAATTCCTGAAAAGCGACAGGATACTGCTCAGGTAAAAAACCCAGTCGGTTCATTCCGCTATTCATTTTTAAAAAGACATCAAACTGTACGTCTGGTTGTAATTGGACAAAAGTTTTTAACCATTCCAGTTGATGCTGGGCATGAATTGCAAAACTTATCCCGTACTTGGCGCAGTCGAATAAATCTTCAAGGCCAAAAATGCCTTCCAGTAACAATAAGGGTTTGTCACAGCCTAAGGCACGCAAACGCTTTCCTTCAGTAAGATCCAGAAAGGCAAAACCATCAGCACTTTTTAATGCGGGATAAACCCGCTCAATACCGTGCCCATAGGCATCAGCTTTAACCACTGCAAAGACCTGGCTTTGAGGTGCGCAGGAACGTGCAACTTGCAGGTTATGTTGCAATGCCTGTTGATGAATCACCGCGTGTATTGGACGTGGCATAAATTTCTTCCCTGAAACTGATAATCCTTAAAAGCTTAAGCAACCTGCTGATAACGATTCAGCGACAAGCCTTCAGTACTAATCTCAGGTGCTTGACCCAGTACCAGATCACTGATCAGCTTTCCTGAACCACAGGCCATGGTCCAACCTAGGGTACCGTGTCCAGTATTTAGGAACAGGTTATTAAAGCGTGTTGGTCCAATGATTGGCGTACTATCCGGGGTCATTGGACGTAAGCCGGTCCAGAAACTGGCCTGCGCCATATCGCCGCCCGGGAACAGGTCACGAGTGACCATTTCCAAGGTTGCGCGACGATCTTCATTCAGACCCAAATTAAAGCCTGTCAGCTCTGCCATACCACCGACACGGATGCGCTGATCAAAACGAGTCAATGCAATCTTGTAAGTTTCATCCAGCACAGTCGATTGCGGTGCATGAGTCTGATCCACAATTGGAATGGTCAATGAATAACCTTTAACCGGATACACCGGCAGATCCAGGTGTAACGGCTTCAGGAAATCACGGGAATAGCTACCGAAAGCCAGCACATATTTATCTGCGGTCAATACCTGACCGTTGACCAGCACACCTTTAATCTGGTCACCTTCAAACAGCAGTTTTTCAACATGCTGGTTAAACTTGAACTGTACGCCCATGCCTTTGGCATAATTGGCCAGCGCATTGGTGAACAGGTAGCAATCACCAGTTTCATCATTTGGCAGATGCAAACCACCTACCAGTTTATCTTTAGCTTCTGCCAGTGCCGGTTCAACTTTGGCTAGCTGTTCACGATCCAGCAATTCAAAATCCACGCCGGTTTCTTTCAGCACTTCGATATCACGTTGCACTGCATCGAGCTGTGCTTCCTTACGAAAAATCTGCAAGGTTCCTTTAGAACGGTTTTCATAAGAAATGCCGATATCACGACGTAGATTACGTAAACAGTCACGGCTATATTCAGCGACCCGCACCATACGTTCTTTATTCACTGCATAATGCTGGGCATTACAGTTTTTCAGCATCTGGGCCATCCACTGTAACTGCCACAGACTACCATCAACATTAATCGCCAATGGTGCATGATGCTGGAACATCCATTTCACTGCTTTAAATGGAATGCCAGGTGCTGCCCACGGTGTCGAATAACCAGGAGAAATCTGGCCTGCATTACCAAAACTGGTTTCTTCAGCTGGACCTGCCTGACGGTCAAGGACAGTCACTTCTGCTCCCTGCTGCGCAAGATAGTAGGCACTTGTTACACCAATGACACCACCACCTAATACAATTACGCGCATGACATTACCCTCAATGATGTTTATAGTTTATTTCACCAGTATATTTTTGGATCAATAGTGAATTTCACTGTTTTAAACTGATATATTCAGCAAATTCACTAGATTTTTCGCGTCATTTTTAAAAATTAAGGGAATAATAGATGCGTAAATTAGACCGCATTGATCGCATGATTTTAGATATCCTGCAGCGCGATGGACGCATTGCAATCAGTGAACTTGCCTCCCGAGTCAACCTCTCCACCACACCTTGTTCCGAGCGGGTCAAGCGACTGGAACGGGATGGGATCATCATGGGTTACCATGCCCGGCTCAATCCGGAAAAGCTGGAAAAGAACTTACTAGTATTTCTGGAAATCAAACTTTCTGCCAAATCGGGCGATGTATTTGAACAGGTCGCGCGTGACTTAAGTGAAATTCCTGAAGTGCTGGAATGTCATCTGATCTCGGGAGATTTTGATTACCTGGTGAAAGCACGCCTAAAGGAAATGAGTGCTTACCGGCGTCTGCTTGGGGATTTATTAAAAAAGCTCCCCTCTTCTGCTTCCTCACATAGTTATGTGGTGATGGAAGAAGTAAAGGAAAGTTCATATCTGGATGTAGGAATCTAATTCTGACCCGAGTTCAAGTGGTAGACACAACAAAACCCCATAAGGGGCTTTGTTGTGAACCGTTTATCTGAATTAGATAAGTTTAAAATAAAATTTTATTAATTTATATTGATGATTATCTAAAACTAGGCAGGAATACGTAGTACCTGACCCGGGAAAATATCATCCGCATTTTTCAGTAAAGGGCGATTTGCCTCGAAAATCTTGTTGTACTGGTTGGCATCACCATAAAATTCTTTCGAAATTTTAGATAAGGTATCACCCGATTTAACCGTATAGAACTTACTTTCAGGTTCCGGATTCGCTACAGTCAGCTGGTCATCCACTTTAGCGACATGATCAACATTTCCTACCGCTAAAATAATCTTTTCACGATCCGCCTGACTTTGTACCTGTCCGCGTACGGTTGCCAGATCTGAGGTTGAGTTATAGCTGATCGACAATCCTGTAATTGGCAGTCCTAGGCTTTTAACATGGCCTAATAATTTGTTCGCTATTTCCTGTGCAGAAGGTTCAGCCGATGCTGCCTTAGGTGCAGCGGCAGGTGCCTGTTGAGTTGCTGCCGGTGTTTGTTGTGGCTCCGCAGCTGCAGTGTTCTTTTTACCAATGCCTTTTACAAAATCAAAAAGACCCATAGTGGACTCCATTCTTGTTATTCATCAGATCATTCTTATTTGTACAAGGAAAGCAGCAGATACAAAGTTAGTCATTGGTAAGCAAAAGGTTATCGATTGTAAAATCACCCTATTTCTATTCTACAGGCACAAAAAAACCACCTTGCGGTGGTCTTTAGGTTCAGCAAAGCTGAAAATCAGTATTAACCAAGTTTTTTAGTAACATAGTCAATAGCAGATTGAACAGTTGTGATTTCGTTAGAATCTTCATCAGGAATAGTGATGTCGAAGTCATTTTCGAAAGACATAACAAGTTCAACTAGGTCTAGAGAGTCAGCACCTAAGTCATCCATGAAAGATGCTTCGTTTTTAATCTCTTCGACTTTAATACCAAGTTGTTCTGCAACCGCTTGTTTAACGCGTTGTTCGATATCGCTCACAGGAATTCTCCTCATTGCTTGTGGCGTTTTTAATGCCGTTAGTTTAATTGAATCTATAAAATTTGGAAAGTTAATACATGTGCCGTTTAGCTCATGTATAAACCACCATTAACGTGAATGACTGTACCTGTAATGTAACTGGCTTTGTCCGATGCCAGGAAACTTACGGCATTCGCGATATCTTGTGGATCACCTAAACGGTTTAAAGCCACTTGATCACTCATTTTCTTGCGAATTTCTTCACTTAACTGTTCAGTCATTTCAGTCGCGATAAAGCCTGGTGCAACAGCATTGACAGTAATCTGACGACTACCCATTTCTTTAGCCAGACTGCGACCAAATGCCTCAATACCTGCTTTTGCTGCAGAGTAGTTTGCCTGACCTGGGTTAGCAAAATGCGCCACCACAGAACTGATATTAATGATACGGCCGAAACGTGCCTTAGTCATACCTTTCAGCACACGTTTAGATAAACGATAAACGGCTTTCAGATGAATGTTTAAAATATCATCCCAGTCGTCTTCCGACATACGCAATAACAGATTGTCTTTGGTAATACCGGCATTATTCACCAGTACCAGCACAGGACCATAGTTTTGCTCAATATCGCTGACCAGTGCATCAATCGCAGCACCATCACGTACATCTAAAACTTTACCGGCACCATGTTCAGCAAATTGTACGTTAAGTTTCTCTGCACCCGCTTCAGAAGTTGCAGTACCTACGACAAAATAACCGTCTTGAATTAATTGTTGTGCAATTGCAGCACCAATGCCGCGGCTTGCACCTGTCACCAAGGCAACTTTACGTTCCTGTGTCATGCAATTTTCCCTTCTGCCACCAATACGGTGTTAAGCGCATCTTCCAGACGAGATTGAGTATCTAATGGAAGTGCTTTTTCGATATTTGGTAAACGTTTTGCCATATTGGCCAGTACATTACCTGGGCCACATTCTACAATGTACTCAACGCCTTCATCTTGAAGGAATTGTAGTGTTTTAGTCCATTGTACTGACTCATACAGCTGCTCAGTCAAAGCCTGACGAAGCTCACTCACGTCCGCAGCTGCTTTTGCGCCTACATTTTGTAATACAGGTATGCGTGGCATCTCAATGGCAGTTTGTTCCAAAGCTGTTGCGAACTGCTCAGCGGCAGGTTTCATCAGTGAACAGTGTGAAGGCACTGAAACTGGCAGTGCAATCGCCTTGCCGCCATTTTCTTTGGCCAGTGCCATCACGGCTTCTACACGTTCTTTATTACCGGCAACTACGACTTGACCCTGAGCATTATAGTTGGCTGCTTCAACTGAACCTTCGCCCGCTGCTGTTGCTTGTGCACAAAGCTCGATCACTTTGGCATCATCCAGACCCAGAATCGCTGCCATTGCACCTACGCCTTGAGGTACAGCAGTTTGCATCAACTTACCACGCAGGTTCACCAGCTTGACTGCATCACCCAGACTTAAAGCACCCGCTGCAACTAACGCGCTATATTCACCGAGTGAATGGCCCGCCATATATTTTGGTGCTACCCCACCCAACTCTAACCATACACGCCATAAAGCAATGGATGCTGTTAATAGTACCGGTTGAGTAAATTCGGTTTGATCCAGACCTTCACCCGTCTGTGCAATCTGCCACAGATCAAAACCCACCGCTTCAGATGCTTCAGCAAATGTATTGCGGATACCACTAAACTGTTCTGCAAGTTCAGCGAGCATGCCGACTTTTTGTGAACCCTGGCCTGGGAACACAAATGCAGTTTTAGTTGCTTGAGCTGCTTGTTCGAGTTGTTTAGCAGACATAAATAAAATCCTTTCATTCAAGAGGTGCGAATCTTTTCTTAGACCTAAAAATTGGCCGATCAGATCACCTTACCCATTGTGGAGCGCAATTTAACACGTAATTTTGGCTTGGGTAATTGCCAAATACAACAAAAACCGCGACTTCACATGATGGCCGCAAAACCTGAACATAAAATTAGGCATAAAAAAAGGGAGCTTAACGCTCCCATTTTTTCTACTAAGCTTTAACGCTTAATACATCATCAATTATTCAGCAGATGCTTTAGCGAATAATTGACGACCACGGTAGATACCATCTTTAGATACGTGGTGACGACGATGAGTTTCACCAGTAGTTTGGTCTACAGTTAATGCATTCTCAGTTAAAGCGTCATGTGAACGGCGCATGTCACGGCGAGAGCGACTTTTACGGTTTTGCTGAACGGCCATGATGGCTCCTTACAAATATCGAAAAAATGGATCAGAACAAATTCGATTGTCTTATACGCATGAGTATAACACAAAAATTAGTTAAGTTTACCCTTCAAAGCTGCCAAAACTTCAAACGGATTATCCCGTTTTTCTTCAACAACTTCTTCTGCGGCAGGTTGATGCTTATGCTCACAAACGTCATGCTTAGGAGACAGCGGCATCAACAATAACAATTCATCTTCTATCAGTGCGAGTAAGTCAGCGGTGGCAGGTGCATCATATGAACCCTTCGTCGTTGCTTCACTTTCACCTAAGACGATGAAATCAGCATCCTCATCCAAGCGCTCTATCAGTGACTCATCATCCACAAGAGCTAGATGAAAATCTGAAACGAGTTCGATTTCAACGGTCTCCAGACAACGCTGGCATTCCATTGGAACTTTCGTTTCAACATGACCATCCAACCATGCAATGCGATGATAGGCATCCATTGATAGCTTACAGTCTATGTTAATCAATTGATCATCAATTGATCCAACAGCTTCACGAGCAATACGAACAAAGCGGGATAAAGGCAGTTGACCTGACCATTTAAAGCTCTGTTCAGCCCATTTAAACGGCTCAATCTGTGCCGGAAAGGTATTTGCTGACATAATTAAGGCGGCAATTCTACAAATTCATCAGAACTCTGTCAAAGATTAAGATACAATTTTGTACTTATTTTTAGACAGACCAATAGGGTAATTTCAGTCATGCATCTGTTGCAGCCGCAAACAGAAGTGAATGTTTCATCACTCGTTAGCACACTTTCAACCTCCGATTCTGACAGCTCACTACAGCAAGTGCAACGCTTACCGTGGGCGAATTTATCCTCAGAAGCGGAACAGGTTGATTGGCTCATCTTACACTTTAATCACTGGTTTTCCCACCTAAATGTCACTTTAGTCCGTGGTGAGTTTGAACCGGAGTATTTCCCGGCAACAAAAGATAGCCCTGCCCGGATCCAGTTTGCGCATGGCTTCTTTAATAGTGCCCTGCATGAAATCAGTCACTGGACTATTGCCGGTGATAAGCGCCGTCTGCTACCAGATCTAGGTTATTGGTATGCGCCAGATGGTCGCACCAAGGAACAGCAAGCATTATTTGAGCAGGTCGAAATCAAGCCACAAGCGATTGAATGGATGTTTTCCAAAGCATTTGGCCGTAAGTTCCGTGTGTCCCTGGACAATTTAACCGGCGATGGTGGCGATGGCTCCAGCTTTAAAGATAATGTTTATGCTCAGGTACAACGCTATTTTAGTGGCGAAGCCAAACTGCCGCGTGATGCCAAACGCTTCATTGATTGTATCTGTGTCTGCACCCGTGCGGGCAAAAGTTTACAATCTGATGAATTTCAACGTGAAATGCTTGATTAAATTACACAAATCTACCTGTTTGTCATTGTTACTTTATACAAAGGCATTTCATAATAAGTTTAGGGCAGGTTGGGAGGAATATTTATGCTGCATTTACGTGTACACCCGGATAATCCGCAAGCTCGTCTGATCAGTCAGGCAGTAGAACGTATTCGTGCCGGTGATGTTGTGGTTTATCCGACCGATGCAGCCTATGCGATTGGCTGCCAGATCGGGAATAAACATGCGATGGAGCGAATCGCACAGATTCGTGGTCTAGGACCTAAGCACCAATATGCCATTATCTGCTGTGACTTATCCGATCTTGCGACTTATGCCAAAGTCGACAATGCCGTCTATCGTTTGCTGAAAAATAATACACCTGCTGTGACCACGTTTATTCTTCCGGCAACCAGCGAAGTGCCTAAACGTTTAATGCATCCAAAGAAAAAAACCATTGGTTTGCGTATCCCTACCAATCCTGTGTGTCAGATGCTGCTTCAAGAGCTGGGCGAACCGCTGCTCACTTCAACGCTCATCCTGCCAGACCAGACAGATCCTTTAGATGATCCTTATGACATTGAAATGCAGCTTGGTAAGCGTATTGATGTGTTTATCGACAGTGGACTAGGCACATTAAGTACGACTTCTATTGTGGATTTATCAGGAGATCAGCCTGAAGTGATTCGTCGTGGTGTTGGTGATGTCAGTGCTTTTGAATAAATAAAGCTGCTTCTAATGAAGTCTCAGAAGAAAATAAAATGGATTTGTTTTATATCCTCCTGAACCTGAATGAATTTCCTGCCGATCATCTGATCTATGCTGAATTGCCTTGGACACTGGAATCCAAGGCAATATCTATCGATAAAAATTCCAAGCCAGAATTAAATCTGAATATCAACAATATTGAATACTCATACTTTCTTGAGATCGCGATGGCAAGAAAACTTCTGCAAGTTTATTCAACAAGCAATGTTTGTCTGGCAGCTACCTGCCAACGTATCATCGAATATGTATTGCGAGAGCAGAATTAAAATAACCTTATCACGCATGCCAAGATTTAATAGCTCGCTGCACGCTCCTGAGTAGATGTACTGACCGCTGGTGCAACCGAAGGAACCTGATTATTCAAACTTGGCATTGGGGGTAACGGATCACCTTCTTTATAATGTTTTAACTGCAAGAAGTTTGGACATTCCGACAGTTTTTGCTGATGAGTTGCAAGTTCAGCACCAAACCTGTTTTTGACTGAAATATGAAAAGTGATTTGATCCTCTTCAAGCACATTCAATAACGCAGTCCGGGCTGTGGATTCCATAGTCCTAAAAGAATCAATAGAATTACAGCTCATGGTTTTGACCATTGCAGTAACACCGTCGGGTAAATCTTTGCCCGTATAAAGCGTATTACGCATATAGAAACGAATATGAGGATACTGGTCCAGTACGCTAAAATCCAGTTTCATGGCCTGCATCACTGGTTTGGCCTGCTCGACAAAGCTGGAAAAGCCGCCAGACTTCAGATTGGTACGCATTTCATTTTCAAGCTGCATGAGCTGATATTGAGGATAGCCCCAGAATACCCCTAAGCCGATGACGCCGATTAACACAAGTATGATTGGCATTTTTATAATTAACCTGATCTATGATTGTTATTTATCAATATTTTTTTGGCTATATTAGTTTATTTTTTAGGCGATAGATAACTGTTTTTTCTTATTTTTATCACATATTTCCTGATGAGCTTTAACTCAGTCACTATTTAATAGGTGCTGAGAATCTTTTAAAAATTCTCTATATGAAGTTACAGTTTCTCAGACCACTCAGACTATATTGTATTTAATTTTAGCTAATATGCTGTTTAATATCAGACTTGTATATTTTAACAAATTAAAAAAATAAAATTTCTCCTAAAATAAATATGGTTTTTTTGCTTTTGAATGCATATCTATTTTATTTAACGACAATTTTCCAGTACAATGCCAACTACTAAATTATGTGCTTTTTCTCCTGACAAGAGCTCGGGGAATAAGCCATTTCATGCCTTTGAAAATTCGCGTGGCTTATAATTGTAATGACTCAAATGCCCCATAACGCTATGGAATCTGCTCCAAACATCCGGGTTCTGGATGAATGGCAAAATACGATTCCAGAGGATCTGTATATTCCTCCAGCAGCGTTTGAAATTCTGTTAGAACATTTTGAAGGCCCCCTCGACTTTTTAATCTACCTGATCCAGAAAAATGGTTTTGACCTGTTGCAGGTTGATATCGCGCCGATTGCCTCCCAATATCTGTCCTATATGGATGCGATGAAATCCCTGAATATTGAGCTAACCGCGGATTATATGGTGATGGCTGCTTTACTGGCCGATCTCAAATCCCGTTTATTGCTGCCTAAACCGAAAAGCGTGGCTGCGGTTGAACAGGATCCGAAACAGGATCTGATTGAGCGTCTGGAAAATTATTTACGGATCAAGCAGGCTGCGGAACGTCTGGGTCAGATGACGATTCTGGAACGTGATACCTTTGAGACCAATGTTCACTTAGGCGAGTTTATCCAACCCAATGAAGGCCATAGTGCTGATCTGCTGCGTGATGCCTTGCTTTGCGTCTTTAACCGTCCTGAACCGGTCATTCATCAGGTGCAACAGGAGCCTGTTTTACTGGAAGAACGGATTGCCTATATTGAAAGCTGTCTGGAATCCGGTGAAGTCTTATCTTTTGATAAATTACTCAAGCCAAGTCAGGGACGCATGGGTGTAGTCGTGACCTTTATGGCCGTGTTGGAACTCACCCGCCAGCAAAAAATTCAAATTATTGCCTCAGGTGTTGAGGCACCGCTCGCAATTCAAGGAGCACACGCATGAACACAGACCATAATACCTCCTTGTCTGCGGAAGATAATCTGCATGAAATTCTGATGCAGCTGGAAGCGATTATTTTTGCCAGTGACTCCCCAGTTTCCTTAGCTCGACTGAAAGAAGCATTTCAGGATCGCTATAGCAAGCAGGAGCTGCGCCAGTATTTACAGCAGCTTTCCATGCTGATGCATGGCCGTTCTATTGAACTGGTTGAAACTGTGCAAGGTTACCGTTTTCAAGTGCGTGTAAAATATCGTAATATTATTGCACAGACCTGGCCCGAGCGACCGACACGCCTGTCACCTTCATTACTGGAGATGCTTGCGGTGATTGCTTATCATCAGCCAGTGACCCGAGCTGATATTGAACAAATTCGTGGTGTCACGAATAACAGTCAGATTTTGCGTACGCTGTTTGACTGGAACTGGATTAAAGAATCCGGCTTTCGTGAACTCCCTGGAAGACCTGCGTTGTTAGTGACAACGCCACAATTTTTAAATGCGTTTGGCTTAAATTCTTTAGGCCAATTGCCTCCCCTGCAGGATGCCAAGGAAGCTTTTATGGCGCTCGATGCGAATGCACCGAAGTCATAAATAGGTGAACTGTTGAATAATTATTTCTAAGGTTATGCTGTCATGAGTGAAAAGTTGCAAAAGGTGCTTGCACGTGTTGGTTTGGGTTCTCGCCGTTATATGGAAGAAGTCATTGCCGCAGGTCGTGTGAGTGTGAATGGGCAGATTGCCCAAGTGGGTGAACGAATCGAACCAGGTGATGAGCTTCGCATCGATGGTCGTAAAGTGCAGTTCCAGATCGAAGACGAAATCCGTCGTCGTGTCCTGATTTACTATAAGCCAGAAGGCGAAATCTGTTCACGTAATGATCCTGAACAGCGTCCAACAGTATTTGACAACCTGCCATCAATTCAAGGCGATCGCTGGGTAATGGTCGGCCGTCTGGATATTAACTCGACCGGTCTGTTACTGTTCACAAATGACGGTGAACTGGCAAATCGTTTAATGCACCCATCCAATGAAATCGAACGTGAATATGCGGTTCGTGTCATGGGTGAAGTAACTCCACAACTGAAAAACAACATGCTGAAAGGCGTGGTGCTAGATGATGGTCCTGCGAAGTTTGAATCATTCTCTGAACTGGGTGGTGACGGGATCAACCGTTGGTATCAAGTTGTCGTAAAAGAAGGTCGTAACCGTGAGGTTCGTCGTATCTTTGAATCACAAGGCCTGAAAGTCAGCCGCTTGCTACGTACCCGTTATGGTACCGTGATTCTGCCACGTGAACTTCGTACAGGTCGCTGGATTGAACTGGATAAACAGGATATCGACAACCTGACCAAATCAGTTGAGCTGAAACCGCGTCAAGGTACTGGCTTATTCGGTATGGCGAAACGTCGTAATGAGCGTATGCAGGAAAAACCAATGGCAGCGCGCCGTGGTGGTTACCTGCGTCAGCAACGCCGTGATACCGATGAGCAGCAGCCGCAATACAACAACCGTGAACGTCGCGATGATCAGGGCTTTGGTCGTCGTGAAAACCAGAATGGCACCCAGTTCGCGCGTCGTGACAACCGTGAAGACAACCAGTTTGGTCGCCGCGAAAACCGTGAAGGTAATGCACCACGCGGTTTATATGGTGCGAATAAAGGCTTTAAAAAGTTCTAAGCTTTGAATAAGATAGAGTCACTTCGGTGGCTCTTTTTTTGCAAGAACAATAATAATGACAAACCAATATTATAAACCTATGTCTACTAAGACTAACCGGCTTTACGGCTTCTATATATTGATGCTGATCCATTTTATGCTGGTTCATTACAACATCTGGCAAAGAGCTGATCCAGAGCGCAGCCCTATCCCTTTTAGTGATTTTCATTTTATTCGTGATTTTAGTACGCATCCTTTGCAAGTGCTGGATCTATGGACCTGTATCCTAATCGGTTCCTCCCTCTTATTGGTTCTTGTCATCCATCTTATAAAAACATACCGGGCACTGGTCATTTCTGAGCATAGTATCTACTGGTTTCTCTTTGAGCATCCTTACCGCAAGGTATGTAAATTGAGTGAAGTTCAGCAGCTTGAATATATTGCAATTCCTCCCAATGACCAGCATCAAATGGTATTGCTCCGCTTACATACAGCGGCACAAAACTATGATCTTAATCTCAGTCAATTTAATATGCTAGACCAAAAATTAATATACGAGCAGTTGGCTCAGCGATTTCCTGAAAGTGAATTCCCATCATAAAAAATGCCCAGCAATGTGGTAATGCCAGTCAGTTAAGAAATTGACTGGCATTTTCTTGGGTATTTCAGTGGTTTACCTTTCACAACTCTTGGGCAACTTCTAACCCTCCTCTCAGGCAAAACATACCTCCTAGATTTCTCCAGTAAACTTTCTAGATGTTTGGGTAAATTCCCTGCGGAGTCTAAAGAGTCGAATCTTAATATATTAAGGATGCCGATAGATGCAATATGAAAGCTGATTCTCAAAGGACTGACTTTTGCACGTTGAGCCATATATTTCATTTGTCTTCTTAGAATATTATAAGCAATGAAGACACCCCATAATTCTTGATAAATTAAATCAGGTTGCTTGCTCCTCAAATGCTTACTTTCCTGTAAATCACTTTTGATTTCTCGGTAACACATTTCTATTTCCCAGCGCTGAGCATAAAGCTTTGCTAAGGCTAGCAGTGGATATATCTTTGAATCTATTAATGAAGTGATATAGCGTCTAATTTTTCCTGCCTG
>NZ_VPBW01000015.1:0-63442 GCF_013418535.1 Acinetobacter sp. YH12137
AGTACCAGCGTACGGCCCACAGAATGATGTCACGCTGAAAATGCCGGCCTTTGAATGGGTTCATGTGCAGCTCCATCAGCAAAAGGGGATGATAAGTTTATCACCACCGACTATTTGCAACAGTGCCGAAAAATGAACAATTTCGTAAATTATAAATTTTTAATACCAAAGTTACATGTTATATATGATTAAAAATCATTTAAATGGTACATAATTTTACGAACTTTTAGGCTGTTACTTTAGGGTATACTTTAAAGTTACACAAAACATCTATATGAAGACTAAAGTCCAAATTAGTGTTTATGTTGGTTCAATGTATTACATTTCGTATTTTCTATTTGTAACGTAATTTCAGTAATATTATGATTATGTTTTAGAACTTCTAAGGCCTTTTGATAGAGTTGATCTGTATTGCTATTCGGAGCAACCAAATGAGCAGTTAAATGAATATTTCTTGAGGATATAGCCCAGACTTTCAACTGATGAATCCCTTCAACGCCCTCTAGCTTCAATAAATCATTTCTTAACGACTCAATATCAATCTCATCAGGAACTCCTTCAAGCAGAATATGAATACTTTGTTTTAATAAAATCCAAGTTCGAGGTAAGACCCAGAAGCCAATTAACACAGCGATTACGGTATCAACCCACATCCACTGGGTAAAATAAATAACTATTCCTCCGATAATCACGCCTATCGATCCTAGAGCATCACTAAGAACTTCTAAATATGCACCTTTTATATTTAGACTTCCTTCAGCACTAGCAGAAAGGATTTTCATTGAAATCAAATTTATGACCAAACCAATGACCGCGACAATCATCATTCCAACACTTTGAATTTCAGCAGGATTCGTAAAACGTTGATAAGCTTCATATACAATATATATTGCTACCACAAAAAGCATCACCGCATTAAACAGAGCCGCTAAAATTTCAAATCGCTGATAGCCAAAAGTTCTTTTATCATCTGCGGCTTTTTTACCAATTTTGATAGCGGCAAGAGCAATAGCTAAAGCGGCTACATCAGTAAACATATGAGCTGCATCAGATAACAAAGCCAAACTTTGGGTAATAAAAGCAGCGACAACTTCTACTATTAAAAAAGTAGTCGTTAAACCTAAGGCAACCATTAACTTCTTACTATTTTCTTCAGTAACAACCGCATGGCTATGATCATGATGTTCTGACATAAAATATTTTCCTTATTCTATTTATGATGAGCAGAGATATTGGATAACAGCCAATATCTCTGCTGTAAATCGACTAATCTATTGGATTAAGAAACTTTCTTTTCATTTATCCAACGATAAAGCACGGGTAACAGCACCAAAGTTAGTAATGTTGAAGAGATAATCCCGCCAATCACTACGGTTGCCAGTGGCCGTTGAACCTCAGCCCCTGTTCCGGTTGCCAGCGCCATTGGTACAAAACCCAGTGAAGCCACACAAGCTGTCATCAACACTGGTCTTAAGCGCAAAATAGCCCCTTGCCACACGGCTTTATGCACTGGATATTTGTCCCTTAATTCCTTAATAAAGGTCAGCATTACCAGTCCATTGAGGACTGCAACACCAGATAAGGCAATAAAGCCAATTCCAGCTGACATCGATAATGGAATATCCCTTAGCCAAAGGAACAGCACACCACCGGTCAAGGCAAAGGGTACCCCGGTAAAGACCAATAGACTTTCTTTGACATTGTGAAAGACCGCCATCAGTAAAATAAAGATAGTGATTAAAGCCAGTGGAATCACGATTTGCATCCGTGCTTTGGCTGAAGCCAAATTTTCAAACTGACCGCCATATTCTATCCAATAACCACTTGGCAAAGTGTATGCTTTGAGCTGTGTCTGTACATCAGAAACAAAAGACCCTAAATCACGCCCTTCAACATTCGTTGTAACCACAACTCGGCGTTTACCATTTTCTCGACTGACTTGGTTGATTCCTTCAATGGTCGAGACTTGCGCGACATCCGACAATAAAATACTGCCACCATTTGGAAGCTGAATAGGTAACTGGGAAACAGATGCGACACTACGGTCTTGCTCTCCAAGACGGATAACAAAATCAAAACGACGATCGCCTTCTAAAATCTCTCCCACGCTTTGTCCACCAATACTGGTTGCCACAAGGTCTTGAATTGAACGCACACTCAAACCATATTGTGCAGCCAAAGTTTTATTTACCTCGACATTCAGTAATGGCAAACCTGAGGTCTGCTCAACTTTCACGGCACTGCTACCCGATATTTGCTGAATGATTTTGGAGATTTTAGTCGCCTCAGTATTGAGGACATTCATATCATCACCGAAGATTTTCACACCAACATCACTACGCACACCTGAGATCAATTCATTAAATCGGAGTTCAATCGGTTGTGAAAATTCACTATTATTGCCTGGAATCGTGGCTAAATACGTCACCATACGGCCACGTAATTCATCTAAACTTTCTTTAGGATTTGGCCATTCTGAACGAGGCTTTAACATGATATAGCCATCTGAAATATTGGGTGGCATGACATCTGTTGCAACCTCGGCTGTACCCGTTCTGGCAAATACTGCCTTAATTTCAGGGAAACTCTTTAAAAGAAGTTTTTCAGTATTCTCCTGAATACGTAAAGACTCTTCTAAGCCTGTACTTGGTGAACGTAACTGTTGTACCGCAAAGTCTCCTTCACTGAGCTGTGGTGCAAATTCACTGCCGAGTTTGGTACTGATAAATCCCGTAATCACTAATACACACAGTGCAAAAGTCAGCACAACTGCTTTGTATTGATACGAAATATCAAGAGTTTGCTGATATTTAGCTTTTAGCCATAACATCCAACGACTTTCTTTTTCTTGAATATCGCCTTTGACCCACAATGCCACAGCAGCAGGCACAAAGGTGATCGATAAAATAATGGCTGCAACAAGGGCGAGTACCACTGTCAATGCCATCGGATGGAACATTTTTGCTTCCACACCACTTAAAGCAAAAATCGGCAAATACACCACCAAAATAATAAGCTGACCAAAAATAAGAGGACGACGTGCTTGGCGGGCAGCCAGAAAAACTTCCTTAAAGCGTTCACTTTGTGTGAGAGGTCGTTTTAACAGTTGCTGTGTATGGGCTAAACGCCGGATACAGTTTTCGACAATCACCACAGCACCATCGACAATGATGCCGAAATCGAGTGCACCTAAACTCATCAGATTGGCACTGATATTTTTCTGTGCCATCCCGGTTAAGGTAAACAGCATAGAGAGTGGAATGACACAGGCAGTAATCAAGGCAGCACGGATATTCCCTAAAAACAGGAACAGAATGATGATGACCAGGATTGCTCCCTCTACCAAGTTTTTCTGAACGGTTTTAATCGCCTTCTCAACCAAGGTAGTACGGTCGTACACCGTTTCAATCACTACCCCTTTAGGCAAACTATTCTGAATATCTTGAAGCTTGGCATCCACAGCTTTAGAAACAGTCCGGCTATTTCCACCCATCGCCATCATGGCAACCCCTAAAACGGTTTCTTTGCCGTTATAGGTTGCCCCACCGGTTCTTAAATCATGCCCAATAGAGACTTGCGCAATATCACCAACCCGAATTGGGCTGCCATTTGGGCTACCCAGCATGGTGTTCTCAATATCAGAAAGCCCATTGAATGCACCCGGTACACGTACCGTCAGTTGCTGACCATTGTCTTCAATATAACCTGCACCTCGGTTCTCATTATTTTGCGCTAAAGCCTGTTGCAGTTGTTCTAATGAGATATTCAGTTGCTGCATCCGGTTTAAATCGGGAGAGACCACATAGGTTTTTTCAAAACCACCAATACTGTTGACCTCTGCAACTCCCTTAACACGTTGCAGTTGAGGACGCACAATCCAGTCCTGAATCTCACGCAAATCCATCGGCGTGTATGCAGTTCCATCCGGCTTTTTCGCATTCGGATCTGCCTTCAGTACCCATTGATAAATCTCACCGAGACCCGTAGAAACGGGGGACATCGTCGGTGCGATTTGTGCAGGCAACTCAGATTGCGCCTCCTGTATCCGTTGGTTAATCTGCTGACGGGCCCAATAAATATCAGTCCCATCTTTAAAGACAATGGTGACTTGAGAGAGTCCATAACGGGATATGGAACGGGTAAGCTCCAGATCCGGAATGCCAGCCATGGCATTTTCAATGGGATAGGTAATCCGCTGTTCGACTTCAAGCGCAGTAAAACCCTTGGCTTGAGTATTAATCTGGACTTGGGTATTGGTAATATCGGGTACAGCATCAATCGGGAGTTTCTGATAGCTATACACCCCGACCGCAATCCAGGTACAGACAAAGAGCAACACCCAAATCGCATTTTGTATGGAAAACTGAATGATTCGTTCGAATAAACCTTCTGGTTTTGGCAGATCAGAATTAATGTTCATGGCCTGCCTCGTCTTTTTCTAATTCAGATTTCAACAAGAAACTGCCTTGAGCGATATACTTCTGCCCTTCAGTCAGCCCAGAAATCACTTCAAGCCATTGTCCATCACTTGAAGCCTGCCCCAATTGCACTTTCTGTGCTTTTAAGTGGACTTGACCTTTTTGTTCTGAATCTACGATGAAAATACTGTCTTCACCTTCAATACTTTGCAGCGCAGACTTTTGAATCCGAAGGGCTGATTTTGCTGTAGCTTCCGGAATCAACACTCTCACTAACACATTAGAACGCAACTCAGTAGCTTGCGCATCGAGTTTTGCGCGCACCACCAGACGCCCTGTTTGTACATCTGCCTGAGAGGTTAAGCTTTGTACAGTAGCTTTATAGATTTGATCTGAATCATTCACTTTAAAGTCAATTTTTTGCCCGGCTTGCAGTTGACCTGAGAATTGATTCGGCAAATTAAACTCAAGCCATAAATCTTTCAGCTGTTCAATGACAAAGAGCTGATTAGCCAGTTGCACATTTTCACCGACCACAATATCTTTTTGACTGATCACCCCAGAGATCGGTGCTTTAATCAGAAAACGCCCATTGTTATTGCCACTTGCACCTAATGCATTTAAACGTGCTTGTGAGGACTGGACAGTAATCTGCGCTTGACGGTAGGCATTTTCGGCACGCTGGTAATCCTGTTTGGCAGAAATCCCCTGTGACCAGAGTTGCTGTTCGCGCTGGTAATCTTTACGGGCCAAATCCAGATTCACCTGTGCCATACGCAGATTTGCCTGTTGGTCGATCAGTTCAGGCACGATTAGTACAGCCAGCGTTTGTCCTTTTTGCACGCTCTGTCCTAAAGCCACATTGACCTGCTCGACATGACCACTAAAATTAGGCGATATATGCGCTTGTTGATCGGTATTCACCACCAATTTACCTGGCAGGGTTGTCAGCTTTTCAACCAATCCTGTGGATGCAACAGCAACTTTTAAACCTTGTTCAACCATTTGTTGGCTGGTCAGTTGTATTTCGCCTTCTTCAGCATGTCCTTCTTCAGAACTATCTTCATCAGAATGTTCGGCATTTCCCTCATCATGACCATGCCCCTCAGATTCAGTTTTTTTTGAACTTAACCAAATAACCAGACTGACCAAGACCGTAATCAGAATCAAAATTGCAATCATGAGAGACTGGGATATTTTTCCGTTTTGCTTGGCGTTCATTTTATCGTGCTCCCCCATTGATTAAATTTTGCGATGCTTCGACTGCCTTTTTATTCAGTTGTGTATAGGCATCCGAACGGCTAATTTCTTCATAACTTGTGCCAATACTGAGTGCCTCAGCTGCGAGGGCAGTTTGCCAAGCTTGACGTAGAATTTGTAATTGACCCAATCGAAGATTCTGCAGTTGGGTGGTTGCTTGCTGAACGTCGGTAATGGACAGTTTCCCTGCCTGAAACCCTTGTAAAGTACGGCTCTGAACTTTGGTCGCCAAAGTAACTTGTGCTGTTGTGGCATCGAACTGGCTACGTAAACCTTTGAGCTGATGCATGCTGTTGGCAATATTGAGTATTTGTTGCTTCAGCTCACGCTGCTGCTGTTGGTTCAGCAATATTTGCTGTTGCTGGACCATCGGGATCGCATATTGCTGGCGGTTGAAAATATTCAGTGGAATAGCCACGCCGATTGCCAAAGTCGTATCGTTGCTTTCATTAGGGGTTTTGCTACGTTTCATGCCTACATTTAAAGTCGGATTGGGACGTGCCTGAATTCTTAAATTTTCAATTTGATGATCCGATTGCTGAATGTTCAAGGCATAGAATTTTTCTAGCCACCCTTCAGCAATATACCGTTGCACAGTTTGGAGACTTTGCTCTGGCCAAGGGATAGCGGTTTTATTCAATTGAAGATGTGAAGATGTTTCTCCCCCCCACAAATTAGACAGCTGACGACCGGCAGCTTGTTTATTCAGCATCGCTTGCTGATAAAGTCGTTGGATTTCTAGCGCTTCAATTTGGGTACGCTCAAAATCAACCAGGGCAATACTGCCTGCCTGATAGCGTTTCTGGGCACTGTCCAGATTGGCTTTACTTGTTTTTAACTGTACTGAATAAGCAGACTGCTCAACCTCAGCAAGTGCAAATTGCGACCATGCAAATTTAACAATCAGTTGGCTTTGTGCCTTCCATAATTGCTGTTGCAATTGGATTTGTTGATTCGAGGTATTGGCAATCACCCGGTTCAGCTTACGCTGACCAAATAGATCTAGAGGTTGACTAACGCCAACATTGAATTCCTGTTCTTGACCTGAGCCAAAGCCAGACTGTTCTAAACTTATACTTGGATTCTGCCATAACCGACTTTGCTGAATATTCAATTCAGATATTTGCTGAACTTGTTGCCACAGCTTGTCTTGAGTCTGGTAACTTTGTACTTTTGCTAAAGCGGATTCAAAGCTGGTAACGTTTTCAGCATAGCTATATTGCATAGCCGCTGCACATATACAAGCAACCAAGCTATGACGCAAGAGTATAATTGATTGTGAAGACATGATTTTTCCCACTTATTTAAATAATAAAAGTGGTGGGAATGTTTTAGGCTACCCCACCATGAGCGGGGAAAATTCGGGAGGTGGGCTTTGTTGAAACAGGTCAGGAGCCTGATAGCTGTTTTTCCAATGAAATTGTGGATTCACTTTAACTTCAGAGCTTGGAGGAAACACATCTACTTTTTCATTTTGTACAATCAAATGCGTCATCGATGGTAGATGATCTTGATGATCTTCACCGATTTCTAAATCGCTACTGAATGTTTTTATGTTTTCTGACTGTCCATTATGATCGTGTTGACGACTATCGCTGGCACACAAGGTATTTTGGTGATGACCAAAATGATAACTCTGCTGTGATTGAGGCTGTTGTTCATGGACACAAAAGGCCGCCGCCACATTCCAAAAGCTTTGGAACATGAACAATCCAACCAAGACTGTAATCCATGTAGTAGAACGCATCATCATAACAATCGAAAAATTTGTACCAAGTATAAGGCTTAGAGCCACTCCAAGGTCAAGCTTAATAAATTAAATTAAACATTCAATGAACACTGAATAGCCGGCACTTTTGCAAATTTACCTTGTCTCTATAAGCTCACATCAATTTCAGGTAAGAATAACAATAGATAGTGAACCGTACCGGGTTTGTCGGAGACTTTTTATTTAAGTTAGGCCACCTGACCTAACGGGTTAATCTTATCATTGTACATTGCTTCAAACTCAAAAGGCGATACATTGTCAACGGCATTCTAAAATTGACCCCTTTTACCTTACAAATGGCAAAGTAAAATTGCCCCCTGAAATCAGAGAAAGAGCGGTTCAATTATTGATTGAATCTGAAAAAGATTATCCTTCTACTTGGGCAGCAATCACAGCTATTGATCCTAAAATCGGTTGTACTCCTGAAACATTGCGTGTTTGGTATCAAAAATATTTAGATCAACAAAATCCTGTCAAAGTACAACAGATATCTGATCAAGAAAAAATGAAGGGTAATCCCCCCTAAAATACTAGCTCTTTAAAAGAGGCAGTATTATGCTTTTACAACATGGTGTTTAACTTGAGAAACTGAATTTAAAACAATCTACTGTAACTCTTCCAGACAGATATGAAATTAATCCACCCCTAGCCCCTTAAACACAGCATCTACCGGATCTGCATAAAAGCTGGTCTGGAACTTGGTAAACAGTTCCACAGGAATCGTTGGGATATCTGCCGCACTACTCATTGGCAAAGCAACCTTCTTGGCACCCGCATCAAAAGCAACTTGCAGACATTCGGCAATACTTTCCACCGGTGTCACTGAACCACCCAAGCTCATATCACCCAGTACCACCATCTGACTTTGAACCGATCGTCCTAAGAGGCCAGAAGCGAAAGCCACTAAACTTGGCAGAGCAAGATGGCTGAGCGGCCCGGTATTCTGTAATTCAACCACATGTAAGTGGAAGTCATGTTCCAGCACCTTACTGCCACCCGATATTCTGGATGCATTGGCCTTGAAGTAGTCAAATGCGATCTTGACCTGCTCCTTGGCACTGCTTGAATTCCATAAGCCTGATGTCGCCAATTTTCCAGAACCTTTGGTCACTTGAAGTTCTAAGCGGTATAACCCCGGCATGCCTTTATTACTGAGCCCGATGGTATATAAGAAACCTGGCTTGGCTGGACCTTCGGGAATCAGTCCGCCACCACCCTGCTCTTTGACTGAGACAAAATGTTCTTCTAAGGTGTCATTGTCGATATAGCTGAAATGAACGTCATAGAATTCCATACCACCAATTTTCTTCAGCTGCTCTTTGACCCGACGGCGTACCTGCAGCGCATATTCCAGACACTGGCGTACATCTTCTTTATTAAACTGACCGTGTGGGTAGAGCAACTTCATCAATCCAGAAACCGTCTTGCGAACGGCAATCACATCGCGCTGATTCAGGTTATTTCCGAGTTTGAAGTACTTCTCAATGGCATCCGCAAAACTACGCTTACGCATTTCCCGGAAGAATTCAGCCAGATAATCAACGATTAGACCATAACGGTTGGTAAAGAATTCCGGACGCATTTTTGGAATTTCCCAACCTGGAATATAGGCATGAAAACGATCGAAGAATGCCGAATCGATCATGGCTTCAGGGAAAGGTGCCAAGAGATGGCTGGTTTTTACCAACGATTCGACGCTTTGGTTAATATTACCCACAAAAACCATTGAAGCAGATGCTTCCATCTGTTCCCGGCCACGGGCAAAAGATCCCGATGCCATGTAGTCTTTCATGATCTGAACGCCATCTTTGTCCTTAAAGGAAATACCGGCAACTTCATCAAAGGCCACCACATCCCACAACCCCACCAGACCAATACGGCGGCTACTCATGTTATAGAACAGATTGGCGACAGTCGTTTGCCCACCCGAGACTAAAATACTGTTCGGTGAACACTCTTTGTAAATATGGCTTTTCCCGGTACCGCGTGGTCCAAGTTCACAGACGTTATAGTTATTTTCAACGAACGGAACCATACGCGCTAATAGGTGCCATTGCACATCCTCTTTTAGCGAAGCCGGTTCCATGCCGATCGAACGGATTAAACTCTCGCGCCACTGATCCGTGCTTAATGCTGCTCTGCCACTGAAAAGTTCATCCATATTCATATTCGGCATCTGAATCGGCTTGAGTAAGCTGACACCAAATGGCGAGCTGGTCTGTCCTTCTTCAAAATAATAACTGAGCGTAGCAATGACCCAGATACCACCAACAAGTAATTTTTCATACTCTTTGACGATGCCTGCCGAGATTTCGGCATCTTTGATGCCCAGATTACTAAATGATGCTTCGTATTTGTCCTTACGCTCATTCAGCTTTACGGTCACCCGATCAATGACCTTATAACTGCCCCGTTCACGGACCAGGGATTTCACCTTCTCAGCTTCATCAGGACGGACGTAGTTCTCAGCCAGTACGGTCTTTACGTTACGTAGTCCCTGCTCAATGATCTCAGGATCATCCGAGGCACAATACATCCCTAGCAGGTATTCGAGTACATAGACAGGAACGTTAGCCCCTTCTTTGATCAGTTTAGTCAGATCCTTACGTACCACCCGCCCAGCAAAGTGTTCATTCAGCAGCTGATCCAGTTCTTTATCGTTAGCAGATTCCATGTAGGCTACGCTCTATCGTTAATTCGTTATTAGAAGAAGTCATCGGTAAATGCCAAATCAATGGTGACCTTATAGCGCTGCACTTCGATATTTAGGTCTTTGTCCTTCAGTACCAGGAAGTAATCTTTCTTACGGTCAAAATCAGTACCGGACAATGACAGTCTGACCTGTTTTACCCGTTCCGCAACAGAGTCGGTACTGCTATCAAAGGTCAGAGTTTCTTCACTGGAAACTTTGACATCCCCATCATAAATGGCAATCGATAGGGTTACTGGCATAACCAGCTCACTGACAGCTTCGGTTTGCATCAAATCAAACTTCTGGATGTTATTGACCATCTTCAGCGTGGATTTTGTAGAAATGACCTCAACTTTACGCTTGGTCCGCTGTCCAGCCTTTTCACCACGTAGCTGTTTTACCGTCAGTACCGGCACCACAATTTCCTGAGGCATGATGCCACCATGCACGAAACGTGAGCCTCCTACAAAATGGAAACGGTTCGCCCCTTTTGGAATCCAAAAATCAGTCGCAGATAATGTGCCTGCCGTAGCTTGGGTTGAGCCTTTCCAGGCTTCCTTACTCTCTGGCAAACCATGCCCAATCACATAGCGTTTCTTGCTCTTCAATGCATTGGTCGGTTTTTCAGTCAAGCTTGAACGATCCGCAGATTCCAGTTTACTTTGCTGGAACAAGAAGCCATGGTCGGCTGTAATCAACAGGGTGGAAATATTGAAGTGCATTAAAATTTTACGGCTGAGTTCAGTCAGCTCTTCAATAGCATGTTCCACCGCCATAAAGGTCTCAGATTCTGTAGAGGCACTGTCTCCCCGAGCATCAATCACGTTGTGATAAACGTAAATCAAATCATGGTCTTTAAGTGCTTCACGGCCTTCATCACGCGACCAACCTTTTACCGTTTCAGCGGTAACCGCCAATCCATTATAGGCAGCCAGAATTTTGGATCGTGCTGCAGTCCCTTTGCTGGACTGCCCATCTACTAAAACATCATCACCTGCGGCCTCTTTGTACTCCAAAGTCTGATGCGGCAACAACGAGGCCATGCCAAGTGTGGTGTAACTTGGGACAACGCCCAGCTGTGAAGACAAGGTCGCTTCAGAATAACGCTTTTCATTGATACGATCACGCAGCTCTACCGCAGCTTCATAACGGAAAGCATCACTGATAATCACCACAATACGGCGTTTCGTTGCGGAACTGAGTAAGGGTCTAACGTGAGTATCGTAGAAGTTCTGCTGATTTGGGATATCTGCCATTTTCCAGACATTCAAGCGTTGCTCAGCTTCAATCCGCTCGCCCCAGTTGCGTGCCAAGTGGTCAATAAACCAGTAGGAATAGCAATTTTCCACTTCTTCATCGAGTTTTTTCAGGATATCGACATGAGCGCGTTGAGAAGCAGCACTGTAGTGGCGATAGGCCATATCAAAGCGATACAACTCCTGCTCGTAGGCTTTATACAAAGCTTCACTGGAGTCGAAATAGAAACCGGCATCAAACTGCTGTCGCAGGCTAAACAGCTCAATGGCTGCCTGCAACGCTGTATAGACAGTACGATATTTACGGCGTGTTGCATCATCCTTATGTTTGGAAGCCCAATAGCCATCCAGACGGGTAGAAATAATCGTTCTGAAATGTTCCAGTTCAGCTTTGGCTGCTGCAGGGATATGACTGGCCAGATCAATAATGATCTTTTGTTCAATCACTTCAAAGGTCATGACATCGAGCAGCTGCTCCAGATCAAAGGCCCCGACCTTCTCCTGGATCCGCAGTGCATTGGCCACGGTCTGGGAGAGTGTATCGAAGGTTGGGTAGTATTTAGAACTGTCTCTCCAGCGCGACAAAAAGGCTCTAGCCGTCGCACGGGAGCTGACGGATGACATCACCAGTTCTTGAGCCCATAGCGGTATATCGCCCAGGCTTTCACAGAAACCTGTAGTCATCAAACGGATAAAGAACGTACCGAGCTTGAATGGTGCTTCCCCATTCAATTCTTCAACCGATGCTGGATAACCAATTTCCGCCTGTAATGCGGTGACCAAAGCTGGCACCAGTTGGAATTTTTCCAGTTCAGCAAAGGAGTCTGGATTGACTTCCAGAGCCAGGTTCTGCTGTACCATTTCATCTGCCAGTGCCAGAACGATATGCATCAGCTCGGCACTATCAGCCTTGACCACAGCCGCAATCATGGCCATGTCCAGATCCTGTTCATCTGCATCAGGCTGGATATAGCGTTTCAATGTACTCAGACGGGCTTTGGCTTTAAGGAATTCTTCACGTTTGGCCAGATGTTCTCTTAGACTCTGCTGCTGTAAACCCAGCTCATTGAAGATAATTGAGAAACGATCGGCATAAAAGCTACGTGAATACAGCTTGATGTCCAGTAACCAGTCTTTTTCGGTTTCAGGCTCAGGACTTGGAAAATACAGCAAGTATTTGCCCTCCTGATCCTCAAGTTCCAGTTTAATCTTGATCGCCAAACTCGATTCTTCTGCCATATTCAGAATCTGGACATCTTTCAGTTTTAACGCCTGTATTTCATCACTGAAAGATTGTTCCGCATCGTACCAGAAGACAATCCGGTGATTTTCATGAAAGAAAGCCTGCTCTAAGCCTTGCTGAAGTTGACTTAAATTCATTGCAGCACCTGCGAATCCACTTCTTTTTGCTTTTGTTCCCATCTATCCAATAAATAGGCAATTTTAGGATGGGCATCTTGTGAATTTTGCAAAATATCTTGTTCAATTGCTTTTAGTTGTTGACCAGCACCTTCAACAGTCCATGAAGGACTTTCAAAAATACTGACGAGATCAAATACTTTGTGCCCATCAAATGCTGAAAAAATAGCTTTTAAAGCTGGGTGACTTTCACTAGATTTACTTAAAAGGTTATAAGCATTATCTGCGATAACAACTCGTGGATAAATCGCTAGTTTAGATTCCAAAGAATAGGCTTCATTCATAGCAGGACCAAATAATGCTCCACCTTCTTCATGAATGAGCCGTCCTAGAGCAATTCCTCCACGCAAAATCATACCTAAATCATAAAAGAACATAAGTTTTATTGTATAAATACATTCTAATAATAAAATACAAGATGCTGAATTATTACTTGGGCAAGAAATAACAAATGAATCAGAAAATTGAGTGATCTTTAAAGGAAAAGACTCTGAAAACTGTTCTACAACATTGTCACCAAATACGTCACCTGCAGGTTTTACTGTATTTTTCTCATCCAAAGTAAAAAAGGGGATGTTTCCATAAACTCTCTTTTTTAGTGAGCTCTCTTTTAGATCATGAATTAAATCATACAAAGCTTTACATATTTCATTATTTTTAATCGACTGGTCTATGGCTGATTTAAATCCTAATAAATCGATAAAACAAACCAGATGTTCTTGATAATCTATGCTCATTCCCCACTCCCCCCAGTAATGTCCTTCACATTCGCCAACAAGTCGCCAAACTTGCCATAGTTCACTTTCACCCCATCATCTAGATCCAGTGATATACGCTGATCGGCATAATGACGTAGTTTTTCTTCAAAAGTACTCAGCTCAGCCTGTTGCTTATGCAAGTTTTGTAGCTCTTTCTCTTTGCGTTTGATTTCAGCAGCTGAATCACTGTTTTCGATTTCACTTTGCAAAGAATTAACCATAGCCGCCATTTTTGAAATCAGTGGCATGACATATTCGGTACGCATACGTGCCAAAGTACTTTCGTTATAGCGGTGCAAGTACACCAACGCCTGGAAAGCCCCCTGTTTACCACTGCTAAATAACCAGTAAATCGGGCGCTTTTTATAGGTTTGCATGTGGTCTTTATAGAACTTACTCGCTAGGTAACGGCGAATCGTATCTTCAGCAGTTTCGTTGGCTTTTTTATCCAAGCTTTCTGCAAGCCACTGCATATTGGCATCCAGCGTGTCTTTACCCCAAACCGCAGTTAAGAACTCTCGAATACGATGTGTAGCATCATCTTCAAACCAGTGCATTTCGGTCAATGGAATAATACCGTCTGCATCGGCTGGAAATGTTTGATAACGGCTAGCATCAAAGTCTTGATTACCTGCATGGGCATAGATCAGACCTGGTTCATCCAGACTATAACGCCCCATCATGCAGCCAAGTGCATAAGAGACTAAACGCTGGCTGTCTTTTTCACGGTCGGCACGAGTTAAAGTGATCTGTTCATCTGGTACGTCTGGTGTAAGTTCATCCTGTAATCCATAAGCATCAATAAACAGTTTATTGTTTTCTTCTTCCAAGCGTTTCATTTCAGCCACGGCGGCAGCATTTTGCTGTTGCCATGTATTAAATGCTTGTTCGAGGTTTAGCTGCCCCGTACGGATAATTGGGTTTTGAGTAAAGTCCCATGAAGTTTCGTAGGAGTCCCAGTCTAATTTTGCAATTTTGATACACTTTTTGGAGTTATTAGCAACCGAAATAATATTTTGAATGAAAGGAACTTTTCTCAATGGTCCTTCATGATAATCAATAGTTGGGCTTAATGCTTTTAGAAAAAATTGAACTACTTTTGTATTTAAATATCCTAAAAGATAATATACATCAATTGATTCTTTAGGAAAGCAAATTGAACCTTTGGTCTCAAAAATAGAATTATTGGAATATCTAAAAGAAATTAATGCATTACTTAAAGTTGACCATGTTGCTCCCTCGCGAAAATAAAATTCACGTGATGGTAGATGATTCCCCATATTTGATAAATCATCATAACTTTTAGAATCGAATTTAATAAGAAAGTCATTATTACCATACCATCTTCTGTAAGATCCCCCTTTTGTAACAGGAAACCAAATTCCTGTTACACCTTTCTGATAGGAAGTAAAACTTTCAACATTTTTATTAATTTCTTTCTGCCCAACCTCATGCCAAAGTCTTAGAAATCTTTCATTATTACCTGTCGCTAAACCTTGCCTAGGTTCTGCAAAATCATTTAATAAATTATTTTCGTAAGCATCAAATACTCTTGGACTAGACCAATATGCTAATGGACTTCCTGGAATTTTTTTAAAATTATTTTGATCTCTATCAAAAATTATCTGAGAAGTTCTACTTAAGAAAATTTTATTTTTATCTGCAGTCTGTGGTGCATTATTTAGATTAACATAATTACCTTTAATGGATTTTATGTTTGTCTTTAAAATTGAAAAGCCACATGCTTGAGCCACCTTTGAATTAAGTTCAGGAAAACTATTATACCCAATTTGGATAAGCGAAATAACGCTCCGATCCTGTAACATTTTTTCACGCATCGCTTCATAAGAGGATAAAAACATCCAGTTTTGCATGGTCACCATGCTGTTAAAACCACTGTCTTTACACCATGCAAAGCCGCGCTCTATAAACATGGCGAACAAGTCTGATTTACTGTCAGGAAACTTTTTTTGGGCGAAGTTTTTTAAAAGCTTAATACCGGAGCCTCCCATATACGGCGGGTTGGCAATCACAGCATCATATTGCTTAGCGAGTAATTTAGCTTGCTGTACTAAAGGTAACAGCTCCTGCGCTGACTGCTGTGCAAAAATATCCCCTGACTCTGACGCTGTATTCAGCTTGCTTTCTAAATCAGGCAGCTTTTTAGCAAATGCTACAGGGATTTGAATCAAAGAACCAAAGGTTGAGGCATGTTCAAACAAGTCCAACAGTTCTTTTAAATCTGTCTGTGCAATACCAGTACTTGCCAAGTCCTGACTGAATGCATCCAAACGTTCCGGCTGACTATCCTGTAACGCAATAATATTCAGCCTCGGTGGACTGCTAAATAAACGGCGGTCGTCCTCACGCGCTTTCATCAATAGCGCAAAACTGGCGAGCTGTGCGGCACGGGTATCAATATCAATGCCGTAGAGGTTGTTTTCCAGAATCAAACGTGGAATATCTCGGCTACGGTAGCCACGCTCTAAGTAAATTGCTTTTAAGCAATCATAGGCTTCCACCAGAATATGCCCCGAACCACAGGCTGGATCCAGCACCGTAATACTTTCAGGGTTTAAAGTATCGCCATCTTCACTGATCCGCACATCAATCAGTTGTTTTAACTGTGCATTGACTTCATCGCTTTGCTCAGCCGGCTGAATATAGTATTCCCACCCACTGGCAAGCATACTTTCCGGCTGTGCCATCATCCATAGACGACCAACACTGTTTTGCACCAGATATTTCACAATCCAGTTTGGGGTGAATAACTGTGTCGCGGCAGGAATGTCCTCACTCTTGACGACTTTACCAATCACCTGATCTTTCTTTTCAGAAATATAGAACTGATACAGCCAACCAATAATCTGCACATCCGACCAGTCTTCTTCCGGAATGCTGCTGACCAGATCACGGATCAACGAATCGGTTTTGGTCAGGTTATCCGGTAACAGTAGTTCAGACTCATCAGAAACCTGTTCAAACAAGAGTGGCATGACCTGATTCAACGCATGACACTGAGCCAGTAACAGTTCCCGATACAGCTCTTCGTCTTTATTGCCATCCAGCTTCAGTTCAGCCACACGGCTGGCATCTAAACCTGGTAGGTCAATATCCAGACATTCTTCCAAAATCTGTGGCAAGCCTGCACTACCATCGGCACTACTGAGTACACGGCGACCATGATCCAGTAAGCCTTTGCACTCCATGTAACGAATCGCACAAAGACGGTTAAACCAGCTATAAGCGATATAATCAATGGTTTGCTCAAAACTGCTGGTTTGAATGCGTTTGATCAGCTTGTCACGTGGTTTCATGACTGATAGCGGAAAAACCTGATCGCCAATCAGCAACAAGTCGCCTTTCTGTTCTGCCGGTAAAATGCTGTCTGCGGTGATGCCGTATTTGGCGGCCTGCTTGCGCATGGCTGCGATAAAATCGTTACGTGCTTGCGGTGCGTATTTTTTAATATTGCTGGTGTTCATAGTTCAACCTTAAATGAATTACTGATGCTGATATCCCTAAGCCCTGTTAGCGGATACGCACACGCTTTTTATCACTCACGATTTTTTTCAGTTCAGCTTTGAGTGCATCTACAAACTGATCCACTGACTCTTCTGTTTCCAGATAGACACTGCTGGAGGTTTTGCTGTAAATGCTAGCAACATCGACTTCCACCACCGGTTTCGGTGGCACTACGGCTGTCACAGTCTGTACCGGACTCGCAGCAGGTGTTGATGTAGCTGGGCTGGAGGTGGTTGCAGTGTTGGTTACACTCTCTGCTTTGCTCTGAGCCAGTTGTGCCGCTTTGGCCTGACGCTGGATTTCCGCCTGAACTTCGCTTTCCAACTCATACAAGGCTTCATCAAAACGCTCCACGGCGGTTTGGGTTTGCAGCATATAGATGGTGGACAGGCTAGTTTCCACTTCAATATCCGTTTTCAGCAGTTGTAGTGGGCGTAATAGCTTGTTACTCAGCTCAGCGCTAGCGATGCCACTGTTTTTAATCTCGGCTTCTAACTGTTTGATCTTGTCATCAATGTGTTCTATCGCCTGATTGCGCTTCTCAGTCAGCAATTGCTCATTGACGCTTTCCACTGTACGAACCAAATCAGCGACTTTATTTAACAGGCCATAGGGCGATTCAAGAGTGGCAATACGATGTAATTCAGACAGGGCTTTTTTTGCCACCTCATCACTGCCCAGCGCCTGTTTGTTTTTCTCAAAATGACGTAAGGCCTGTTGCAGTTGTTGCCAGCTCGGCATCTGGTTAGTGAAGAACTCATGAATATCACGATAATCTTCTTCCAGATCCAGATAGTCGTCCTTGTTCTCAACCACGGCCTTAAAGAAATCGAAGCTGTCGCTATTCGCCAGCAGACGTTCCAAAGTCAGAATCGATTTTTCAATCACTTTCTTGCCCGGGAACTGTCCGACATCAGTTTTACTCTTATACGACTTAAAGTTGGCTAACCAAGCCTTAAAATGCTGCAAATAGAATTCAAATAGCTCTTTCTCAGTCGCTGGTCCCATGGCCGAGAACAGTTCTTGGGTCAGTTGGCGTGCCTGTTTCAATACCTGATCATCAGTCTGGCGTTTTTTAATGATCGACACATCACGGCGGCGGCGGCTGTTTTGTAAAGGCTCAAAGGCATCTTTTAACTGTAAGCTGCCGCCATTTAACTGCAGAGAAATCCGCCCCATCGCAGCCAGCTGACCCACCAATAGTAAAATCTCGGCATCTGGCCAGCCATAAGGACGTTTGGCAAAACGATCCACCACATCTGACACCAGAATACGTTCGGTACCGGTTGAACGCAGCGAGATGTACTGTTCGACATCCTGTAGGGCTTTCGGGTTCGTCTGACCGCCATCCAGAGACAATCCGAGCTGCGCCATATCATCCACAGTCAAAACAGCGTTCAGTTCACGCCAGGCATCCTGCTGATAGACTTGCAGATAGCTCAGTTTGGTATAAGTGTTTTCCAGCAAATAACGACAAGCCTCATCCAGCTTGGTGGTTGGACTTGAAGATGAAAGTTGTAAATGTTGACCCAAGGCATAACTTTCCGCATCCAACAACATTTCTTCGACCCGGGCACGCAGGCGTTTTTTACGCTCCTGATTCTCACGGCCACGGTCTGCCAGAATACGGGAAATATCGGACTGAGTGCCATCATCATTTAAGCGGATGAATTTATTGGTTTTCAGCCAGGTGCGCAGTTCATTAAAGAACTGTTTATCGTCTGCCAGTTTAAACAGCACTTGTCCTTCGGTCTGAGTACTTTTACCAATACAGTAAGCTTCAGTGTAGAGGTTGTATTCCGTATCCAGTGGAGAAATGATTTCAACTTTCAAATCGCTCTCATACTTGCCATCCAGGCTATGGCTATCTAGGAAACGACCAATCTGATAGTCCATCTTGTTGGCTTGATGGCGGTATTTGTTCTGATCCCGCAGTAAATCTTTAAAGATCAGATTGGCTAACTCTTTATTTTCTTCTGAAGCTGCTAAGTCTGTGGCTTTAATTTTGCGGGTAATATCACGTTCTTCATTGGTCAGGAACAGGAACTCATCGCCATTACGAGTAATCAGGCTCTCTTTTTCCAGACGCAGCAGGCTTTCTTCAATGCGCTTGCGTAATGCCAGTTTGTCTTCGTCAATTTTCTCAATCGACAAAGTCACCAGGTTATCCAAGGTCCCTTTGATGATATCGACATAGCGGATCATAAACAGGGTACGCAGCATCTGCACATCAAAACCATCCAGGGTCTTATTCTGCCCTGCCTGGTCGATGGTACGCTTCACTGCTGTATCCAGGAAGCCTTCCACTGAAGTATAGAAGCGGTGGAAAGGAACCAGTGCCCCGACTTCATCTGTGGCAATCGCATTCGCGGCCATCTGGAACGCATCCAACATGGACCGTTCACCATAGGCCAAGTGTGCACCAGTCGCACCGACCTTACGGATTTCTTCAAAAACTTTTTGCACCAACTGGAAGTGATACGGCGCAAAAGGATAGTTATGGATAAAGCTGTCTGGACCCTCATAGTTCTTGAGGGTCGGGCCTGAACGGTCAAAGGTAATCTGGTTTTTGAGAATATCACCCTTTTGCTCAAACACCGATCTGAGCAATGCTTCTGCTTCTGGGGTTTTACGTAATAAACGTTTCTGGATGACTTCATCGGTATTTGAACTGGACAGCGATAACCGGGTTTTAAAACGTCCAGCAATCTTGGAGAAATCATTGGCTTTGGAAGAAGACATCTCACCTAAAACAGCATCGATGTCTGCCTGTGAGGTGACGATAATCCAAGCGCGGCCTTTACAGATCGTACCCAGATTTTCAGTAATGGTTTGTAGTGTCAGCATCAAGCGGGTATCGCTGCCAATAAACTGCCCCACTTCATCCACCAGGAACAATATCCGTTGCTGTGGTCCTTTGCTGTCCAGGTATTCTTTCACCCACTGACAGAAGTTTTCGACCGAAACACTAAAGGTCTGCTCAGAATCCTCAAACCATTTATGCGCAGCTTCAGCAGATAAGTTGAGGGCTTGGGAAATCGCGGTTTCAACATCATCCTGATAGAACTGATAGCCGTCACGCTCCTCTAGCCAGGACATGCCGCTGGATTCCTCAAACGCCTGTTTAAAGCGTTCGTAGACACCTTTCTGGCTCAGGTGACGTTCCATATGGGCAATATGTGGATGGTCAGCACTAAAACCCTGATACTCGTTAAACACACGTAAAAACACATTCAGGATTGGATTGCCATCATCATTGGAGCTGGCTTTACTGTCGATGTTAAACAGGATGACATCGGCATGATGGCTGACCGCCTTGCCAATATCGGCACGGATAAATGCATCGCGGATTTTAGTTTCATCAAAGAATTCTGCAGCACTGCGTTCGTTACCTTGCGCATCGCGTGCCACTTTATTGGCCAGAATATACGACAAGGTTTTCAGAAAATGTGATTTACCTGAACCAAAGAAGCCTGAAATCCATACGCCGACTCGGTTAGCAATCGAAGGATCGCTTAGGTCTGTGCCATAAGACTGGAAAAAGTCCCGAAAATGTTTTTCCAGTTCATTGGTGACCACATACTCATCGAGTTCCTGATAAACCGTAGTATTGTCATTCTGGTCTGCTTTTACGACCCCGTTAATCGCACGATCTAATGGCTTATAAAAAAGTTCTTTAATGTTCATCTCAATCAATTCCCCCGAATTCTTATTTCTATTTGCCGTGTTAAGGCACTAATCTGAATGCTCTGTAGTAATTATTGCTTGGAATTTTTCCAAATAAACTCATCGCTTGACCGTCGTAATAGCCTGGGTAAAACAGCACCACTGGCTTATGCCCCAGTAACGAATGCAAACTATTTAATAAGTGATGGGCACGTAACAGTGGCCAAACCGACCCTACCCCAGTCATCAACACAATATCTTGCGCATTGGTGGCATATTTACTCACCAGATAGGGCGCGAACTTATCCATATGCAGTGGGCCTTTCAGCGCTTTGAGCAGCGCATCATCGCCTTTGGCTTTTTGCATTTGAATGGCTTTATCGATGAAGTTACGCTCAGCCAGATAATCCACCACGGCTTGCAGCAGGTTGATATTCACCACCTTCAGCTGACTGTGTTTTTTCTCCAGCATCCCGTCTAGAAAATGCAGATATTCGCGCACTTTCAACTCATCTTCAGGTGCATAATCAAAAATCCAGAAGCCAATTTCATTGCCCAGTCCTTGCCCGGTGAGAAACTCGGTGGAAAGAATTCGCTCTGGAATCTGATTTAGACGCTCATGTATTTTTTGATTCATTGCTGCCCCTCTACAACTACCGCGTCCATAGCGACACTTCCATAGATCTTTTAATGCGTTGTTTATAATGTTCTTCCAACAGGCTACGCAGCTCTGCTCTGACGATCACACGCTGCAACTCCAACTTACGGGTACTTTTTAAGTAACCGGCTTCTGCCAGCATGCGAAATACCACCTGCCCCATTTTTTTCTTGCTGGACTCTTTCCAATCACAGATATCAAGATCGCGTTGTGAACGCTCATCCAGAAAATCTGACCAGATATAACTGTCCAGGTATTGAGCCTGAGAGATATAGGCCTCTCTCATCACCGTTTCCATAAACTCAAGCAGCAACAGGTTGCGTTCCAATGCGCCACAAAAAGCCACCTGGGTCGCCAGCTCATCATCCCCATCACGCAAAGCTTTCCAGAAATCAGGCTCTAAGCGCTCCAGACGCTTACGAATAGCGGTGGCATTGCGTTGAGCTGAGGCTGCGGTTCTTTTTTGCAGAATATTGTCAACCTGAATGGCCTGATGCCATTGTTCTGGAGTCGCCTCTCGTAATAACAGATCCGCGATCAGCCGGCTTTCACGCACCATCAGTGAGCCACCAATTAGGTCACTGTCATAATGAAATTGTTCTAACATAGCCAATCTCCTATGAAGCTTGATCAAACAGGTAAGACGACAGCTTTTCGATATCTGAACCTTGTAACACCAAGGGATATTTCAAGGCATCTTCCGCCTCAGCCAGCGTGATCGCGGCCTGATAGCGCTGCAAGGTATAGTGAGCCAGGGCTTTTTTCACCGGAATCTGTAATCTGCCATCAGGCATGCCGAAGTCTTTTTCGACCAGCGCTTTTTGAGCTTCATTCAATTTTGGATTAGGGATCAGCGTCAGTAGAATTTCTTCATGCCATTGCTGATCTTGAGCAGGGTCTACTGACTCAATCGCCACCACAACAGGTGTACGATCAATTCTGGAGAGTAAAAAGTCCTTAAACTGCTTGCTCTGATGGCAATAGGCACGGACATGCCAGCGAAAACCGGTATACACCAGGGTGTGTGGGGAAATGATGCGTTCATGCCACTGCGGATTCTGCATCGAGGCATAAATCATTTTTAAAGTGTTTTGGTTTCGGCAGGCACGCAAAACTTCCCGAATCACTTCAGGACGTACACTGCGATCAGGTAATTGAACTGCTGCAAGATTCGGTTCTGGCATCGCAATCAGGGCATGCGATTCACTAACCAAACCTGACAACATATTGAGATATTCATTGATATGCGCTGTAGTCAGTACAGGCTGGAAGCTGGCCTTAGGCACATAACCCTTGACGGAGGGGTCATGAATCAAGGCATCTGGGTTATACAGCGTATTGTAACGCTTGATATCCGCAGAAGCCTGCTGTCGACTGAGCCCAAACCAGCTCATTAAACGATTGGTAACCAAACGACCTTCCCAGTAAGCAAGCAGCTCGATCGCTCGCATTCGTAGCAGGACTTCATGCTTATCTGTCGTCATATACCAATCAGTCAATAAATAGCAGCTTTAAGATTACCCTACAGCAAATATACAGTAAACATTTTTGACGGTATTTAAAGGTAGTATTGCAATCATCAGATAAAAAATATACTAGTATCCTGATGATAGCCGTCAAAGTACGATCTCTAGCAGATCATGGATCCTGGTATAGCGCGTGAATTGAGCTAAGTTTTAGAATGAGAGCAATATGGGTTTTAGATTTCGTAAAAGTATTAAATTATTCCCGGGTTTTAAAATTAATCTGACCCATAAAGGCATCAGCAGTGCCAGCATTGGCAAACCTGGTGCTTCTCTAAATATTGGGAAAAAAGGTACGCGAACCAGTGTCGGTATTCCAGGTACGGGACTATCTTACTCTAAACACCAGCCTTACTCTAAAAAGACCCGTGTTCCACAACCGACATCGCTAGAACACACGGAATATAATCCTCAGAATTTAGAACAACCGAAGACAAAGATCTGGCCTTGGATTATTTTTGGAATATTGTGTTTTATGGTGGGTGCCGTCATTTTTTAGCAAGAACAGCATTGTATTTTAATCAAAAAAAATGCCCAGATGGATGAATGGGCAAACTAAGGAATTAATATCCTTCAGAAACTCCAGCGCAATTCTCGCTACTTTCAGTAAGCGACTCTGGCTCAATCATGATGATCTGACTCAATCGAGTCGAGGTAAATCAATCCATCACAAATGGAGCAGAAATTATGCTTGATCACACTCTTGGTTAATGCTGAAAAGTCTTTGAGTTTTAATTAATAAATAAGAGTATCCATGTCTACCCTCAACTTTACTTATTTTCAGATAGCAACCAATCGAGAGCACTCATTTTTACAATACCATTATAATTCGCTTCAGTCCCTATCGTGTCTAAGGTAAGCAAATACTTGGGATACGAATCAGAAATTTTCTGTAATGGACGTAACTCTCGGCTGAGTGTCTCCTCATTGAGCGTTTCTAATGCCACCTGATAATAAGTTAAATTCTGTAAAGTATCGACAGCAACAAAATCAATTTCATATTCATCAACCCGCCCTACATAGACCGTATAACCTCGTCTGACAAGCTCAAGATAAATCACATTTTCTAAGATATGACCTTGATCAGCATTAGCATCAGGCAACATAATCCGGCGCAATCCGACATCAACTAAATAGTATTTTTCAGAGGATTGTAATAACTCACGCCCACGTACTTTAAATTGTGCGGCACTATAAAATAGCAAACTGTCCTGTAAGCCCTGAATATAGCGTTTTACTGTTTCAAATGAGATTTTAACCCCGCTTGAAACAAAGGTATTTTTAATTTTATTGATGGAAATGGGTGAGCCTGTCACGCTTGCCAAATATCTTGCGACACGCTCGAGAGAGTTAATATCAGCAGTATTCAAACGAGGAATAACATCTTTAAACATTACACTGGCATAGACCGCTTGCAAGTAATCATAGGTTTCCTGCTGACTAGTCATGGCAAGCGTATAGGGGAAACTACTGTGCGTGTACATGGCATACAAATCACGATTGGATAATTGTTGGATGATCGGATTATTTTCAATATGCCACTGTTTAAACTCTTGGAATGAAAGGGGTAAAACATGTTGCTCTATATAGCGTCCTGTGAGTAAAGTCGCAAGTTCTCCACTCAGAAAGAATGCGTTTGAACCTGTAATATATAAATCGATATAATCTCGAACATATAAAGAGTCGACTACTTTTTCAAAATTAGTAACATGTTGTATTTCATCTAAAAAAACATAGTTTTTTTTACTTTTATCAACTTTGGATAATACATAATCATGTAGTTTACGGTAATCGGTGAGTTCTTCAAATTCCATAAATTCGAAGTTGATGGCAATGATGTTTTCGGCTTGTACACCCTGTGCTTTTAGGTCTTGTTGAAACATCGCCAATAAGGTGGATTTTCCAGAGCGACGCACACCTGAAAGTACTTTAATGACATCACGGTCTTGCCATGTATTCAGAAATTTTAAGTAGCCATCACGTCGAATATTAGCGCTTCTCATTATTCACACTTAGAATCTAAAGTTTTAATAAATTCTATCAAATTTTAGAACGTATATGTAAATATATTTAATTTTAGAAAAAGTTTAAAGTTTAAGTGAAACATTCAAAACTACTGTTGAAGTATGCAAACAGCAGATTTGATGAAAATCCAAATTCTGTCTTTTTGATTATTTTCCATGTCATGTTATGTCATTGATGCTGCGACTTAACTGCTATATAAATTAAGTGAAAAGTAAAAGGAATTAATATGTTAACTAGAGTGGAACTCATTTTTGTGGTGCTGATGGTGTCAGGCTTAATCTTGATTGCTTATGAAATGCTAAAAGGTTTATTCTAGGGCATCTACACATGATTTTTGATCAAAAAAAATGCCCAGAGAAGGATCAATGGGCAAAACTAAGGACCTTGACGGTCATTCAGAAACTACAGCTAGCTTCTAGCTATGATTCTGCACTTAATTAAAAAAAGCTACACTGGCTGAATGTATCAAAAGTTAAATCATGTGATTAATCATTGATACATCTGCAAAAATGAGATCATCGCTCTGCTGATCAATACAGTAATTCACCAAACAAATCCGCTCTAATCTCTTCCAGACTCAGATCTGATTTCATTCTATTACAGATGGGATGAACCAGCAGACCATTCTCTAGAACACCTTGCCCACCTACGGCTTTGGCAATCCGATGATCCGATTCAGTAGAATCAAGATAGATCAATCCATCACAAATGAGGCAAAAGTTATGATTACCCACCAGAAAATTGTGCTTAAGCAGACTCTTGGTTAATGCCGAAAAGGCCTTGGGCTTTGACCGAGAAATTGGACTAATCGACTCCACATATCCCACCACATGCTTGACGACTGCATCATCATAACCACCCAAAAATCTTTCGACATAAAACTCGTTAAAGTTTATGTACTTGAAGGCCTTAGACATGGACAGAATAAAGGTATTCAGGCATTCCTCATCATCAAAATCAACTTCCATTTCCAAGCTTAAGCAAATAAAGGCTTTATAGACAATTTGTAGCCGATCATAGCCCTTGATACCACTGCCGAACTTGCCGACCGTTTCAGTGGTCGCCACGGGGAAATTAGCAATCAAGAACTCAATACTACGGCGTACCCGGGTGAAGTCTTTGAAACTAATCGTTCGATGATGAATCTGCATGAGGCTTTCATGAATTTCATACACAATTGAAAACCATGCAAGAAAAGAAGTAATCTGAAAACGCTGGTCCTTATAAAAATATAAGTATGGATGAAAGCCCAAACTCGGAACCCCAGTATTTTTTACAGGCGTCGCTATTCTGCAAAGAATGGTCAACAGATGCGACATCAGGTTTTCAACGCGTTCCCCCTGATTCAGACTCATAATATTATGAATCTGATCACCAGCAATGATATTCATCAACTCATTGACCAAGCCAATTTTTTTGCCATGACTCATTTCATTGTCTAATAAAATGGTCGAAAAAAGGAGCTGGTGGATCCTCTCCCCTAACTCAATCAGCTCATTTAAACGTGTATATTGGAGCTCTTCCAAGTTAGATTTATTGTCATTGATATAACAACAGGCATAGATCGCATAATAGGCGTCACTCCCGCGACTTCTGAGATGATATTCCTCATATTTATCTAGACGTTTAGTATCTGAGTTAATCGATTGAAATACCCGTCGCGCATCTTCCGGAGTTCCCAGTACCTGCCTGAAACTGATTTTAATATCGCCTAATTTCGATTTTTTTTCTGCGAATTCGGCATCAGTACAAATTTTTTGAAAATCAGCAAGATCTCCTAAATAATTGCGGAGGTAACGAATATCTTGTTTTTGTTGATCATTGAAATTAGGTGCTTGAGGGACTTGCTCATCCGCAAAATATCTATTAATCCACGCATAGATACAGGAAAGACGATGTGCTCCATCAATAATGTAAATATTGCCGTGTATATCTTTCCAATACAAAATGCATAAATTGATGTTTTGATCTTCTGTGCAATCCTCAATAAAGTTTGCAATTTCTTGCACGCTCCAACATTCCGTAGAACGCTGGTTATCCGCCTTAAATAAACATTTGATGATTGGATGCTTTTCAAAATCAGTCAGTGCCACTTCAAAATTGTCACGCTGCATTGAAGGTGACATTTCTTCTGGCAACATAACTTTACGCTGAATAATATTGGTCAATAATCGTGTTGGACCCATTTTTATTTTCTCCAGACAACACTGTCCTACTTTCGCTCAAGTACGAAATTTGAAAGTGTATATAGTTCGATTTGGTTAAAGCGATGAATTAAATGACCGTCAATATTCAGTCAGCGCTAACAAAAGAAACCTAAGAGAAATGGGTACTTTTAAAATGATATTTTTCATATTGTAATCTCGTTGATCAATGTGAATTTTGCCAACATCTTTTCCACGAGATGGTGGCAAACCAAATAGGGGTGGAAATACCGCTCAACGAAACGGCCAGTCATAGACTGCCCTACTTGGCCTGCCATAAAGCATTGCCATGCAGACACAAAAGAGCCACTAAAAGTGACTCTTTAGCACGTTGAGATGCGGGTTTCCACGCCCGATTACAGATTTTGCTGTAACGTAATTATCATATGGGTATCTTTTTCTTTGGTCAAACCAAATTAGAATTTTTTTATTCATTTTTAAATAAAAAAATATAAATCGATAACATATGGATCAAATTGAAAGCAAAGAACAAATCAAAGTCGCTGATTCCTAGGCCCCTTAGGTTGAACGATATATGCTTAGGCTATTTGCACAAGGAAGGATGCTATCTTTAAGTGAAAGAGGACTCCACCCGACAGTCAGGGTGGAGGTGAATTTCACAGATTTTAACCTTGTTGGTTTTGAATGTATTTCTTAATAATATCTAAGGGCGCACCACCGCACGACCCTGCAAAATAAGATCGTGACCATAAAACAGGTTTTGCATAACTACCACGTAAATCTAAAAATTCATTCCGCATTCTTCTGCTTGTTACCGATTTTAAATTATTCACCAACTTACTAAGCTGAACAGTTGGTGGGTACTGAATAAGCATGTGAACATGGTCAGCCTCACCATTACATTCTTTTAGCTCTGCATCAAAATCTTTGCATATTTCGGCTACACACTCACTAAAATACTTATGATGTAGATCATTTAGAATTTTCTTTCTATACTTTGTAATAAATACTAAGTGTACGTGTAAGTTAAAGGCTGAATGGCGGTTTTTATAGATTTCAGTCATTGTTTGATTGTTCGTTTAATGATAGCATTTGATTATATTAACACATACATACTCATTTATGAAAATCAACAAAGCGTATAAATTTAGGCTTGAGCCTAATGCAGAGCAGGAGCTTGTTTTAAACAAGTTGCTTGGCTCTGCACGTTTTGTTTGGAATCAAATTTTAGCTGTATCGTTCGAGATGCTTGCTAATAATGAGCGAATCAACAAAGTTAATTTAGTCAATAAAATTCCTGAATTACGAAAAAAACCTGAGTGTGCTTTTCTAGAAAATAGTTCAAATGGCGTTTCACTTCAACAAAAAGTGCGTGATCTTGGTGATGCCTGGGGGAAGTTCTTTGACCCGAAAGAACAAGCCAAGTTAAAGCAAAAACCATTTAAAGCCAAAAAACCAAGATTCTTTAAATTGCCTGATGGTCGTGAAGTCCAACTTAGACCACTCATGCCACGATTCAAAAAGAAATCTAATGGCTGTGATTCCATTCGTATTGTTCAATTCAATAGATACTGTTGGGTTAAAGGCAACCAAGTTAAGTTACCTAATGACATTGGCGTTGTGAAATTCAGAAAATCACAAAATATTGTGGGTGAGATTAAGAACGTCACAATCTCCAAGCATGTCGGGAAATGGTATGTGTCATTTGGTGCTGAAAATACGGTAGAAGCACCAGTCCATCCATCGAAATCAGCCATTGGCATTGATTTAGGTATTAAAAAGTTAATTACAACGTCTAGTGGTCAAGTATTCGACCCGATCAATAGTTTCAAGGCCAATCAAGTAAAGTTGGCTAGGCTTCAGCGCAAGCTGAGAAAGAAAAACAAGTTCAGTCAAAATTGGAAAAAGCTGAATCTCAAGATCAATACATTACACCATCATATTGCCAATATTCGGCATGACTACTTGCACAAAGTCACCACAACGCTCAGCAAAAACCACGCAATGATCGTAGTTGAGGACTTAAAAGTAGCCAATATGTCGAAGTCAGCGAAAGGCTCAATCGAGAAAAAAGGAAAGAATGTTAAAGCCAAGTCCGGCTTAAATAAATCAATCCTGGATCAAGGTTGGTCAATGCTTGTTAATATGTTGGTGTACAAACAGCAATGGCGAGGTGGTTTACTCGTTAAAGTTGACCCTAAATATACAAGTCAGACTTGTAGTTCATGTGGTCACGTTGCAAAAGAAAATAGGCTCACTCAGGCAAACTTTAGTTGTGTCGAGTGTGGCTTTAGCGAGAATGCAGATATTAATGCTTCTCGCAACATTTTAGCGGTGGGACACACCGTTTTGTCTGTCGAGGGAAGATGCGGTAAAGATCGCCCTGTGAAGCAGAAAGCAAGTGAAATCCGTGAGGAAGTCACCTAAGAGCTTTTGCTTTTAGAATCCCCCACTTGAACATCGTGAAAGTGGTGGGAGTATGTCAAACGGCTTCTAGCAGCATATTAAATGCAAGGTATGATGTAGTCAGGTAAATGATATTTATGCACACGTAGCTGTCTTGAACAAATTCACAGAATTTGGCTGCACTTATACCCAAATTGTCACTTGAATTTAGCTCAATTAGGGTAGCGCTGTCTTTCAAAACTTTATGTAATAAAGCGTGCGTAAGTCATATTTACTTAAATTCTGATATGATCTCTAATCACCAAATATCGTACACTCAACCATGCTAGTACCCATCGCACGGCGCTTAATGACGCTTGTTGAGACATAATTCTAAAATAATCATATTTATTATGTTTCATCACTATCGGAAAAAACTGATGTTCTGTAAGGATTGAAAGCATAGGTTCATCCTCTGCCGTAAAATGCATCAATACTTTTGTTACATTACTTTCATACAACCATTTTTTTATTAACCAATTATAAGTTTCTGATTGGTTTTGTTCTAAATAATCAAATCGCTCTAAAATCTCTTGTGCAGAATTAAAATCTACAGCACTGAGTAATTCAGGCAAACGTGCTAACTTTCCTTGTGTCGATAATGGATGTCTTCCTATATTTGAACCACGTTTACCTGACGGAATGTTTGCCATCATAATTAAAGCTTTCTTCCAGGACTCAATATCTAATCGTGGCTGCCCCTGCCCAGAAATAAGATACCGCTCAATATCTTCAAACTTTTGAAATAATTCGTGTTTAATTACTTTTCCAGTCGAATTCCCTCTTTTTTGAGCATAGATGACCCACCTCTGACTTTGTCTTTTTTTGAGTACATATTTTTCGATGGTGTCTCTCAACTCATATTTTAGATTACCATTCTGTTGATGAATCGCTTGGAAATGCCTGAATAAATTACTCCGACTCATGACTCGCTTAAAAAATGCAGTATGTAAATTGGGTTGCTGTTGTTGCATGCTATAGGCATAAGTAGCCAGAAATAAGATATGAACATAATGCTTTAATGTTGTCGATTCATGTAAATGTCCAAGCACTCGACTAATCGCCTTAATCCCTTGCCCAACCTGTCCTTCATTGCCTACTAGCGTATTAAATTGCTCATTCGATGGCATCCAATTTTGTAGCCATGGCAATTCTATCGTGAGCGCTTTAAAATCCACCACTGTTTGCAAACACTTTAAAGTATATGTACTTGCAAACGTATGTCTTAAATGATGTAAGCTGAGATCAACATCTCCAGTGACTTTCTTTAATATTTGAGATATTTGAGCAAAAAAAGGCCTATGCTCACTATTCTCATCAGACATTAATATCGAATATTTTTTATTCTTATAAATATCATTTAATCCATTTTGAATCGTCTGACTTAATAAATTCATCGGAACAACACGTTCTGATCCAAGTGTTTTTAACTGATGCTCACCATAAGGACGAATTCGGAGCATATCCTCATCAATATCTAAGGGCCGTAAATGAAGTGTCTCTGAACGGCGTACACCCATCGCTGCAGATAAACGAAAATGACGCTGAATCTCTAGACGTAAAGCAGCATCATTCACCCCAGATTCTACAGATTGTAATATTTGAACGATCTGCTGCACTTCATTTTTTGAAAAAACTTTAGCACTTGCTTGATGCGCTGTACGCTTGTGTAACTTTATACGATTATCATTTAACTGAATTAAAAAATCTCTAAAGCGATTCCACGCAGCGAGATGCTTGCGGTGTGGAAAATGCTCTTGCGTCAACTCCATCCATTTTTGAAATACATCTTCATCAATCTGGCTATCTTTTGTTAAATCTTCTGAAAACCCCAATATACCTGCACTGACGATGGCCAAATGTAGGTGAATCATATTTCGATTCTGTTGACTTAACTCTTCTGCTTCACAGCGTCGAATCAACCATTGCACAAAGTTCGTTAATAAATTGACTGAGTCGTGATTCGTTTTAATATTGGCGAGCTGTTTAAGCCAAATGCTTGATCTAGACTCATCTTTTAGCTGCTGAACTATCGCCAAAATATCAGACAAATGTAATTGCTCATCGTCTATGTCTATTTCAATTTCTGGCTCAGTACGATCTAAACCTATGGTTAATTTTTCATATCCAGATAAGCGTAATAATTCATTTATGGAAAGATCTTCAGTCAGAACTTGGCCTGATATATAACCTGCAATCAACGGAGTGCTATTGAGCATCACATTTTGCTGTAAAGCTTTCAACCATTGAGCTAACGATAGAGTTGACTTAAACCCGATTTGCTTTAAATATCTATTAAAACACTTTTGCCAAGCTGTTCTTTGTTGATTTCTTGACTTTCCTAAAATCTCATTTAATCGGGGCTGTAAATACTGTCGGTCTACTAAAATTAATGTCGAGACATAAGGACTTAACAGTACTGTCCGGCGTATCTTCGTCACAGATCGATCATTATTCACTGTCAGCTCAACGAGCCGACTATTCCCCATAGCGACTATATGTTGATCAGAAGCAATAAACTCCAACATCGCTTGTAAATGGCTTACTCGGCACAGTTGCGAATACAGGGACAGTACAACCAGCAAACGTCCTATTTCAATATCACAATTTTGATATTCAGGTAAATGTTCTAAATCTCTCTGAATAAGAGCAAGTAAGTTCTGTTCAATATAACACCAGATACTAAAATTATTTTCAGATGTCAGCCATGTGCGATTCGCTTGTTGAGGAAGCTGAACGAATAAAGGAATTTTAGTTTTATCACGAATATAAGCACAATATGCCTTGATCGCTTGTGGCAAATCAATCTTTGAATTTTTAGCTAAATTAGAAGCCAATACATGTCCAAGCTCTAAAGATACTTGAGGCTCAGGATTTCCTTCAAAAATCAACTGACAATAGGGCTCATACTCAGAGTTTTTCAGCCATTCTTTTACATCATTTTCTGAATATTGTATTCTCGGCTTCGTCTCTACTTGAGCTGTTTTAGTCTCTTGGGTTAAAACAAATGTTGGAATATGCTTGATTTTAAAAAAATCAAAACCTTCAAGACATTCGAAACCTAATTGTTTTTGCAAGTTTTCTTGTACATCAAGCCACTGTTGTTTAAATGTTGATACAGGAAATACTGATAACATATCCCATGGATAACGACCGCGCACCCAGTGCCCAAGTCCAGCATCCTTGAACCGTCCAGATAACTGATTATCATCAGAGCGAACCAGCTTCCGTGCCCAATTTCTGACTAATCCTTCAATCTGAAGAGGATCACAAAGTTGCACAGCATAAGATGATAAATCAACACGTGGTTCAACTTGATGTCCTAGCATTCTCATCAAAGCACGTAAAATTTGAATCTGTCTGATCAACGCTCCCGTCAATGGCACATAGCGATCGGTTGATTCATCTGGACGATGTTTATCTTGAATCAATGCCCAACTTTGCTGACTGATCCACTTTGAAAATGGTTGCTTAATCCCTCTTCCTGCAGTGGCAAGATTCATCCATAATTCTGTATACAACGTTAAGTTATCAAAGAGCATCTGCCAATCTTTCTGTTCGGCAGCCTGATTTATCGTTGTTTTTATGCGTGTAATTTCATTTTGTATTTCAGCAATCTTGATCCCTGTCGGGCTACCCACACGTTCACTAGAAGAGTGTATATATTCAGGAATATCAATTTTTATCGTTCTTAAACAATCCGCCCATAACTGTTCAAGTTTCTTTTGATCAAAAGATGCATAATGAATCAAGTTATCATAATTCAGACCTGATGCATTCGTCACTGCTTTAACGACAGCTAAATCACCTTGGCTATGCTGATATAACAACTGCGGAAGAACATCTTTAATACTTTTGAGGCTTATTTCTAATTCTTTAGGCACACTATTAATAAGTGTTTTCACTTCGCGCTCAACTGCGAGTTGACGGGTTTTAATCGCAAGATTTTTTACTTGAGTAATCAAATTATTGAGCTCATTTGGTAAAACTAAATGTAGTCTCTTGGTCCATGGCACATGAAATTTAGATTCTTCTGGCTTTATTTTGAGTGTTGGTGTACCTGCGAAAACACTCAATACATATGCAGATAAAGTATGATCATACAGAATAGTAATATTATGCTGATCAGTGTGTTGATCATACTGATCAGCAATATTGTTCTGATCAGTATTTTGACTAAAATACGGCGCTGTTAACTCACTCACCGAACGTCCTGTAAGTAAACTCAATATTAAAGCTAATTTTGCGCGTAGAATTAAGCTAGTATCAGCCTCACATGGTCGACATAATCTAAATACTTCTTGGATCGAATTTAATGACAATTTCCATTTGGTCCAAACCAAACCAACATTTGCAGCTTCAAGATGCTGAGAAACAGACTTAGAGGCATAAAAACCTCGAATTAAATCGGATTGTTCTGCCAAAAAAAATGTAAATAACGGCTCCAATGGTGTTTCATCTTCTTCAATATCATCATACCCAAATACATCAGTGACCAGACCACGATGTATTTCATCCATATCCTCCAAAGGTTGGATGGCAATACTTAATGAGCCGTATCGTTGCAAGATCAGTTTTTGATGCTTTACCCCTATACGGTGTAAAAACTCTCGACGTTTTTTCTTATTTTTTAGTGAATCATTTCGCCAAATTTGTGATAAAAACAGCTTTAATGCATAAAAAACTTCCTGTAATCGCTTATCTTTACAAACAGCGGACATTAGATTAATCAATTGTTTTGGTTCGTTATTGATCAGTAATTTTTCGACTAAGCGCTTATTTTTATAGACAGCGGACATTAGATTAATCAATTGTTCCGGTTCATTATTGGTCAGTAATTTTTCAACTAATGGCTTATCTTTACAAACAGCGGACATTAGATTAATAAATTCTTCCAGTTCTTTATTGGTCAGTAATTTTTCGACTTGTTCTAAAATATCCTTATAACTTGGATCACCCAACAGCCTAATCGCTAAAAAGGCGTTATAGACACGAGAGCCTTTTTGATCTTTCAGCTTTATGCGTCCATCACCATTTAAATAATCACTATAGAGCGTTAAAGTATGTACCTTTTGTTGATAGTGAAATATTTGCTCTAAAAACCAAATGATTAAATTATCAAAACGCTCATTACTCTCAATTCGGCCTGCTTGAATCAAGAGCAAGTCACAAATTCCGCTGTCTCCAGTGTATGGACGTAATGGCGTGGGTGTATGTCTATTTCTATCTATTGTTCCTGAGAAAAAATGTGAATGTTCTGGAGATTCCTTTAATGTACTAATGATCTTTAACGTATTAAGCTCATCACGAAATTCTGATAATTCATCATCCCCAATCAATGTGAAGATTCGCTGACAAATGACAACAATGCCAGCTAAGCTATAGTGTGCACGCAACAAAAATAATGCTTGGATCAGTTGTTCTTTTTCTATATTTTCATTCTGATTAATACATTCTAGGAGCTGCACCAAATACTCATTCATGAACTACTCCGAATACGATAGACCCATGCCTTCTTCCAGTCTGTTAAAGCTAAAGCAACTTCTGCAGTTGGTGCCGCACAAACAATTTGCTGCTGATGTTTTTGATAAAGTTCCTCCAATTGAGGTAAAAATACAAAAAAGTCAGCTAAATGAAAATATGGTTGCACAGATTTTCCAAGCTCTTTTACTTTAATTTTTTCTAATGGCAAAATCTTTTGGGCGATATAGCCTGCTAAAACATTTTCGATTAAAAAATTACCACTCACCACCGGTGGTGCCCAATCAACCAATTTTTGAACAAAGAAAATCGGCAGCTGTTTTAAAAAATGCTGTGTATTTAAAAATAAAATCATTTCTTCTAGATCTAAATGCTTTAGTCGAAGTTGCTTTGCAACCACCATCTTATTCTGTGCTTTATCCACTTTAGCCCAGTGTCTTCTTTTCACACTGTTCTTTAGAGTTTCTACATTCAATAAATCCCTATCGACAGCAAGCAGTAACTTACGATATATCGCGAGCAGTAGTAAGGCTTGATTTTTAATTTTTTTTGAAGACTCACTGCTCATTTCCTCATTGAGTAACATCATTTTCAAAACTAAAACTGGGCATGGTTTTTCAAACCTACCTTCAGATATTGTTAATGCATCAATGAGCAATGGTGTCATCATTTTTTTCTGCACAGGTAAATTATTTTTAGCGTTACAATAATAGAATAACACAGTCCCAAAATTAACAAAATTAATTCAAATAGATTTTATATTTAATAAAAAAATATTTGATTTATATGATTTATTTACTAACTTTGTTTTTATACTAAATCAAAAACTGGTTGTAAAAGCATTGAACTAAAAGTGAATTTTCTGTTTATGATCTTTTACAATATTTAGCCATGCTCTAGTTGCAGGACTCATTGCTATAGTCGTATTCCAGGCCATACTTAAAGTCCAATTTAAACCTGGATTTTCCAATACGGCAGTGTTGAATTTTTCCTGATCTAATTGCTGGCAATATATTTGAGGAAGTAATGCGATTCCCATATTTGATTCAACCATTTTTGCAATAAAGTCCCATTGACTGCTTTTACAAACAACTTTAGGTTCAAAACCTACTGTATTTGCTGCTTTAATAATCATACTATTCAAAGTAAAGGTATCAGAAAATAATAGAAAGGATTCTTCTTTTAATTCAATCAAATTGACAGTTTTCCTATTTCTCCACTGTGAATCTTTTATGGATAGTAAGCACATTGTTGAATCAACAACTGGGATTGACGCAAAAGTCGGTCGAATATTACCAAGTAAAATACCAACATCAATACGTTTATCTGCAATTGCTTCCTCAATACTATTTGAGCCTACCTCTAAAAAACTAAGCTGTATATCCGGATGTTGCTTATGAAATAAGGCAATAAGTGAACTAAATAAGACAGAACCTAATGGTGGTAAACCTAAAGTCAGTTTACCCTTTTTAAGTAACTTAACTTGCTCAATCGTGTTATAAATTTTTTCATGTTCTGACAGTATGTTTAATGCATGCTGATAAATCAGTTCACCTGTATAAGTCAGTACGACTTCACGTTTTCTTCCTGCTTCACCTTTTTTAAATAGTGCTGTTCCCAACTCTTCTTCTAAGCTTTTAATGATCTTGCTTAAAGTCGGTTGCGTCATAAACAAGCGTACTGCAGCTAAACTAAAACTCTGGCTATTAACAGTTTCAACAAAAATTTTAAGTGATTTTAGATCCATAAATTATTCCAATATAGAATAATATTTATAAAATTATTCATGATTTCGCATATGTACAGCATATAAAATTTACATTATCTTCAAAATCAAGCTGTGATATCAATGCCTGTACAAATCGAACATCCGACCCGATTTAAATATATCAGTAAAATCATTTTGCAAATCAGTTTATTACTTGCTTTCTGGTGGATTGGCAGCATACTTCAATCCTTATTTAAACTTCCAGTATCTGGTGCAGTGATCGGGCTTTTTATTGTTTTAACAGGTTTATTGACTGGATTTTTTAAACTCGAATGGATCAAGAGTGGCTCCGATTTTATTTTAGGTGAGTTGGTTTTATTCTTTATTCCCTGTTTTGTTGGACTAATTAAATATAAACATCTTTTTTTAACAGAAGGCTGGCAATTAGTCTTTGCTGTTATTCTGGGCACCATTTGTGTCATGGTGGTTACAGCATATAGTGTACATCTTGGCTTTCAGTTTGAAAATAAAATCAAGAATAATCGCTCCCAATCTCTGCGTAATATAGATCAGGATGGAAAATAATCATGACTTTAATCGCCATTGTTTGTCTGATTTCAACTTTACTTTTTTATACTGTCGTAAAAAAAATCCATCAAAAATATCCTTATCTGATTTTATCACCAGCGATACTACCCCCTATCCTTCTGATTATTTTAATCTTATCTTTGAATATATCCTATGATACGTATATGCAAGATAACCAATGGATTGTCTGGATGTTAGGCCCTGCAACAGTCGCCTTTGCCATTCCAATTTATGAATACCGTGAAATAATCAAAACACATCTACTTTCTATCAGTATGGGCGTGGTGATGGGGATGCTAGCAGGAATGATCAGTTCATTTTATTTGGCTAAGCTGTTTAATTTTGATCAGTCAACAACCTACAGCTTAATGGCGCGTTCCATTTCGACACCTTTTGCAATGGAGTTGAGCAGTCATATAGGTGGCTCTGTCGAACTGGTTATTTTGTTTACCATGATTACTGGTGTTATAGGTATGATCATTGGTGATATTGTGCTAGGCGCCTTACCGTTAAAATCTCATTTTGTCATGGGTGCATCTTTGGGCAACGCAGCACATGGATTTGGAACGACTAAAGCCTATAGTCGTGATAAAGAAGAAGGGGTGATTGCCAGCTTAACAATGGTACTTGCTGGTATTTTTATGGTTTTGGTAGGTCCTTTTCTGGTTCATCTGCTTGTATAGTTTGGTTCTGTCGTATTAAGGAATTTAGCTACATTCAACATAGTGGTGATTATATGAATGCAAAAATGCGAGCTTATACCTCTCATTTTAGTCTTTAATTCGCTTTTTCGCTTCGTCATAAACTATGCTATCAGCTCGTTTTCCAACGGTATTCAGCAAGATAACAACCTAATCATCTTCGGTGGTGTTTCAAAAAGTATGCTGAAAAAAACAGGTTGGCTTTTGATAAGATAGTGAGATGCAAATAACACTAGAAATCAAATGTCCAACCTGTCTAAGTGACGGTGTAAAGAAAAATGGCCTCAAAATATATGACAAGCAAAGCTATCAATGCAAAAACTGCAAGCGTCAGTTTATTGGTGATCATGCTCTTAGTTATCGAGGTTGTCATTCTGGTATAAATTGTAGTGTTCCGATGAAAGAACCCAAATATACCCCTGAAGAATTCAAAATTGAAGCAGTAAAGCAAGTTACTGAGAAAGGTCATAGTGTAGCTGAAGTTGCTGCACGTTTAGGGACCACCACCCATTGAACCGTACCGGGTTTGTCGGAGAGTCAATATTCTGAGAGACTATCCCGATGACAAAATTAAAATATACCCCCGAAATTAGAGAAAGAGCGGTTCAATTATTGATTGAATCTGAAAAAGATTATCCTTCTACTTGGGCTGCAATCACAGCAATTGCGCCTAAGATTGGTTGTACTCCTGAAACACTTCGTGCCTGGCATCAAAAGCATTTAGATCAGCAAAATCCTATTAAAGTACAACAGATATCTGATCAAGAAAAAATGAAGCAAATGGAACGTGAAATTAAAGAATTAAAGCGTGCCAATGAAATTCTACGTAAAGCAGCCGCTTTTTTCGCCCAGGCGGAGCTCGACCGCCCACACAAATAATGGTGGATTTCATCCATAACAATAAAGATCGATATGGTGTTGATGCGATTTGTAGGATTTTACCGATCGCAGCTTCAACCTATTACCGAACTTTAGATCTCGCTGACAATCCAGAACATCGAGCGAAACGAGATCTACATGATGAGCATCATGCTGAACAAATTCAACGAATTTGGAAGGAAAGTTCAGGTCGATATGGTATGCGTAAGGTCTGGCAACAATTGAAACGTGAAGGTTATGTTATTGCACGTTGTACAGTTGCTCGATTGATGCAGAAGCTAGGTATACAAGGTGTTTGGCGTGGTAAGAATAAACAAACCACCCGTAGCCGAGATGATCAAAAAAGAGCAGATGATTTAGTGAAACGTAATTTTAGAGCTGATCAGCCTAATCACTTGTGGGTTGCTGACTTTACCTATATTCAAACTCATTCAGGCTGGGTCTATACCGCCTTTATTATTGATGTGTTCTCACGAGCAATTGTTGGATGGAAAGTATCTACACGGATGAATACAGATATAGTGCTCGATGCATTAGAGCAAGCATTGCACGATCGAGGCATGCCAAAGAATGTGATTCATCATTCCGATAGAGGTGTTCAATATCTTTCTATTCGCTATACCAATCGTTTAGAAGCTGCAAATTTACGAGCATCATTCGGTACGACTGGTGATTCATACGATAATGCTCTGGCTGAAACGGTGAATGGCTTATACAAAACAGAGGTGATTGAATATTTAAAAGCAGATTGACAAGGTTTAGCAGATGTACAACTTGCGACACTAAACTGGGTAGATTGGTTCAATAAAAAGCGTGTACACAGTGCACTGGGTTATGTATCGCCTTTTGAGTTTGAAGCAATGTACTATGATAAGATTAACCCGTTAGGTCAGGTGGCCTAACTTAAATAAAAAAGTCTCCGACAAACCCGATACGGTTCAGAAGTACGTTTCTTCCATTTTGCGACGGTCTTTTGATTGATGCCGTAACGCTTGGCTAGCGTTCTTAAGCTCTCTTGACTATTTTGTATTGCTCGACGCACTGTCTGTGTCGTTGTGGCGCTGCTGTGTAGAACTTGTCCCATAGTGCTTCCTTCCATTTATCTGAGAATATTGCACCATTAAAATCTGGGACTAAACACCTAACTTAGGAAGGATCTATCTCTAAAGCCTATATGCAATAGAGCCGTTTTTCTTCTATAGTCCTTACCACTTGTATTTTTTAAGAACATATATCTCCAAAAGTGTAGCAAGTTGCTACACTTTTTTCTAAATAAGGTCTTTACCAAAAATATCATTCAGTCTTTCACGAATACTTTGAACGAATTCCGGATTATTTTTAAGTTTATGCTTCATGTTTCGTTTAAAGTCATTCAGCCCTATACCAATTTCAGCAAAATCCATTTGGAATAAAGTGTCATTAATGACAATATTTGCTTGAGAGTCAGTGAGACACCCTACTTTTTTAAACCACTTCTTGAACTGCTGATAATTTTCATCATTATTAAAAATATACCAGGAACGTACATTCATATCGAATTTAGCACCTAACTCTTTTACGAATGCATTGTCTTCAAATGGAACATCAAGATAGATTTTTTCAATTACTGCCATTTCATCCGGTGCTTTATCAGCAATCCGATGATGCAGTTTAAAATTCACACCCACAATTGGACGGCCTTTCTTAACAGTTTCATACTCTAATTGTAGATCTGTATTTTCGTTAATTTCTGCCACTATTTTGTCTAATACATAGCGCCTGAAATCTACCCAACGATCATATTTTGTTTCATTAATATCAATCAGTGCTTTCAAATTTTCTAAAAGTAATGGAACTTCATAACTCTTCTGGTTGGCATACTTGAATTCGTTTTTAATGAAATACGTATAAAGACTCATACTGGCAACAGAATCAAGGGCGAAAAGATGTTTTAGCTGATAGGTAGTAAAATTTCCCCCAGCTAGTTGAGTAAAATACGGTAATACTTCACTGGTAAAACGGATCTGAATTGCATTTTTAGAGTCATCTTCCCATCTTAATTCACGGATGATGGGAACAACAGAATGCACTTTTTTCGTTTTTCTCTTCTTATCATCAGCAGGCTCCTCAATAATAAAATGAGCTACCCGAGATGAAAGTTCTTTATAGATCCGGTCTATTGCAACATTAATTGAATTGCGTTTATTCAATCCTAGTAAATCTGCTAGATCATCCTTATACAAATAAATATAGGTTTGTTCGGTGATTTCACCATTTATCCTATTTTTCTCACTATAATTCGCAACTGCCATTGCATATAGAAGCGCCTTATATTCATTGGCTGATAACTCGATTGGGCGAATTAAACGGTTACTGGTACTGACAACACCATTATGGCGAATGTTGCCTATACAGTAAGGAATATAATTCGATTCTTCTTGCAATGGTTCAGATTCTGTCATAACCGTGATATTTATAATTTGACTTAGTTTTTATATACAAAAGTGGAAAAACTTTCAAGACTTTCACCACGAGATTCTAAAAGTGGAAGGTTTGTCATCAGAAAAAAGCCTTTTAGCCGTTTTTTTGTTTTTAAAGTGGAATTAAATATAATATTTCCACTCTATAGTGACAGATCTTCCACCTTTAGCCGCAAGATTACAGTCCAGAATGCCTATTTTTACTTTTTTTCATCCAGATTCAGGTAGGTTAAGTCAGATAGAAACCCTGATGTGACAAGGCTTCCACCTTTCAGTTAGATTTTAAAGGTATAACTGCACATATAATCATCAGGAAATATCCAATAAAAACAGATTATCCACAGGTCAAGAATATACAGTGACAACCTCTCCACCTTTAAAGCTTAGTTATGAGACTTTATCAACACCTTAAATATTTGTTTTATAAATTATTTTTAAATAAAAATAGCATTTTAAAAAATAGCAGTGACAAACCTTCCACCATAGTGACAAACCTTCCACTTTACGGTGACAAACCTTCCACTTTACGGTGACAAACCTTCCACTTTACGGTGACAAACCTTCCACCTTACAGTGACAAACCTTCCACTTTACGGTGACAAACCTTCCACTTTTAAAACCACAAGCATTTGTTTTATATAGCAAAAATATGCTCCTAATTATTAATTAGCTAAATAACTAATTATTCTAATTATTAATTAAGCTAGCTTAGTTAAAGATTTATTTTTTAAGCTGTTTTACATCTGAACAAACAGGATTTATAAATTTAAAAACTATAGTAAGATGAACGAAAGTTATTTATATTACTAGACATTCAAATACGGAAGCATCTGACACGCATGTCTGCAAAAATTATTACTGTTGCTAACCATAAAGGCGGATGTGGCAAAACAACGACTGTTGTACACCTAGCCTCAGAACTTGCCAACTTGGGCAATAAAGTTCTAGTGATTGATTTAGATCCTCAGGCAAACGCAAGTTTACATATTGGGATTCAGCATCCAAGTGAAATTTCTGTCACCACAGCAGAATTATTGGTCGGTGATATTTCATTATTAGCTGATGCATTACAAGAAGAAACGAACTTCGAAAAAGTATCATTAATTTACGGATCATTAAATTTAGGAAAAACAGAAGACCAGCTGAAAGAAGAAGCACCACGTCCTTCTGAAGAACTTAATATCAAGCTAGAACTCTTAAAAGACCTTTATGACTTCATACTGATTGACTGCCCACCAAGCTTGAAACTTTTAACCAGTAATGCACTGGCATCTTCAACCCATGTCATTATCCCGATCGAATCTGGATCACAATATGGCTTGTACGGGGTTACAGATCTTTTAAATCATCTGGAAAAGATCAAGCGTATTAATCCAGACTTGGCGCTCTTAGGCGCCTTGCTGATTAAGCATGATGAGCGCCAAAATGTATGTAAACTGATTCGGGATGAGGCATTAAAACAGGTTGGTAAAATTTTAGAAACTACGATCCCTCAAAGTACTAAGGTCAATCAGGCAGCAATTTTGCAGCAACCCTTACTCAAAGTAGAAAAAAATTCAAAAGTACGTAAGGCCTTTGAAAGCCTAGCCACTGAAATTGTAGCTAAAGTATAAATTGAGGTCGTTATGGCAAGCACCAAAGAGCTTTTAGCTCAGAAATTGAAACTGAATACTGAGAAACACCAACAGGCACAAAAAGATAATATTAAAGAGCTAAAGGAGTTTAGGCGTAATGTTCCAATTGAGGACATTAGCCGAAGTCCAAACCAGCCGCGCAAAATATTCAAGGAATCGGAATTAAAAGAACTGGCTGATTCTATTGAAGAAGTCGGTCTTTTGCAGCCGATTACTGTCCGTAAACTGGATAACTTGAAATATGAGCTCATTGCAGGCGAGCGACGCTTGCGTGCACATCAGTTACTGGGTAAATCGGTGATTGAAGCGATCATTGTGGATGCCAATAATGAAGAAGCTTCATTATTAACTTTGGCGGAAAATCTAAAACGCCAAGATCTGACAGATTATGAAGTTTTTGTTGGCCTGAGCGCATTGGATGAAAAATTAAAGAAAAACAAGCAGCGTTTGGCCAATTCTCTGGGATTGAACCGCGAAGATATGTACAAATATCTGGCCTATGAAAAGTTGCCACAAGTTATTTTAAATGATCTTGAGCTCAATCCTGGCTTACTGGGTCGTACTGCGGCAACAGCATTTAAAAAATTTTTGTCGGATCATATACAGGAACTATCTGCGGCGGAAGCTGCCTTGCTTCAAGGCTGGGAGAAAGTAAAAGACAAAAAGCTTGAGCAGACCAAAGTGACAGCTTATGCAGAAAAATTATTAAGTCAGGACCCGGAAAAACTGACGACCACCTCAGTCGTAAGAAAAATCGAATACGATGGTAAGATTGCAGGAAATATCAAACTTAACCAGAAGCAGCTTAAGGTCTCGCTCAATATTTCCCATATTGATGAAACAAGTCTGTCCCAGCTAGAAAGCCTGTTAAAAGAGCTGATCCAGAAAAGTGAAAAAGTGTAGCAAGTTGCTACACTTTTTAGTTGAGCCAGGAAAAGGAGGTGAATGCGTAATTCTGAATTAGTAGTTTTCTTCACAAAAACCAAGGTTATGCTATGATTTTTAAATAATTATTATTTTCGTAAAAGAAATAATTTATAACAACAAAAATCTTTAAAAGGTTTTTTTATCTATAAAAAAAATGAATAATGAATAAAACATAAACCACCAATAGGGCAGAGATGACCAAGAATTATTATGAAATATTAGGTGTATCTCGAGATGCAACTGTTGAGCAAATTAAAAAAGCTTATCGTAAACTTGCCAGAAAATATCATCCTGATATTAGTAAAGAAGCTGATGCAGAAGAGCGTATGCAAGAGTTAAACATTGCCTACGATGTGTTAAGTAATGATGAAAAAAAAGCAGAATATGATTTTGAATTAGACCATCCACAGAATAGCCAGGGTAGGGATGCTCATCAATATTATTCAAATATGGGCGGACAGGATTTTTCAGGGTTTGAAGACTTGTTTGGTCGCTTTGGTGGTGGTTTTGGTGGTTTCAATGAACAGCGTTATCAGGGGCGAGCATCCTATAGAGGTGATGATCAACACGCGACTCTAGAAGTAGATTTGGATGTTGCATTCCATGGCGCAACGCAAAATGTCACTTTACAGATTCCAACTATCAATGCGTACGGGCAAGCAGAAGTACAGCGTAAAGTCTTAAAAATTAAAATTCCAAAAGGCATGAAAGCAGGGCAAAAAATTCGTTTAACCGGCCAGGGACAACCGGGTATTCATGGGGGTGAGAATGGCGATCTGTATATTGAAATTCAATATAAAGCTACAGATTCAACTTATGTTGAAAACTCGGATGTCTATCATCATCTGAAGATTAGTCCATGGGAAGCAGCACTTGGACAATCGATTACGGCAAGCTTACCCAATGGTAAACAACTCAATATTCAAATTCCAAAAAATGCCAAAACAGGTCAACAATTACGTTTAAAAAATCAGGGGATTCCTGCTAAAGATGCAGGGCATTTATTTCTCATCCTCGATATTGTGCAACCAACTGCGCAAACCGAACAAGAACAACAAGCTTATGAAGCATTTGCAGCAGCATTTCCAAACTTTAAGCCGAGATCATCATAAGGAGTAAAATTATGACGACAGTTAAATATTATGAGGTGGTCTTAGAAGATATCCAACAGGTAGAAGTTATAGATGAGCAACAATATTATGATTTAAATAGTTTTGCTCAACTTTGTGGTCAAAGTCCTGAATGGATTCTGCAACTGATTGAATACGATATTTTGCCGAATCGTGTAAATGCATCAGATTTATATTTTTTAGTGGATGATGTGGCACGTGCACAAAAAGCGTATCGTTTACAGCGTGATTTTGATGCAAGTTTTACTGCTGTAGCTATGATGTTGGATTTAATCGAAGAATTAGAGAAACTTCGACGTTGATGACACTGAACAAAGTAATACGCTGGTCAATTTAGCTTATGTCCTTAGGGGATGGGCAGAAACGTTGTTGATGCCAGATTTGAACTGTCGGCAATTCTCTGGAAAAATGCCCTGGCAGCCCTGCATTTAACTGGCTAGCGCAATCCTATAATAAATAATAACAAACCCACCGCTCAGTTAGCATACAGTAAGTAAAGAAGTAGTTGACTGTGATCATAAAAATAACAGCTCAAGCCGGAGGGAAGCTAGATGGCCAAGTATAGTGATATCAATAGTTTTAATACCTTAGAAACATTAACCGTCGGTTCAGAACACTATCTGATTTTCAACCTGTCCAAATTGCAAGTGCAATTAGGTGACCTGTCCCGGCTTCCCAAGTCCTTAAAAGTCTTGCTGGAAAATTTACTACGTTTCGAAGATCAACTCACGGTGAAAACCGAGCATATTTATGCCTTGGCAGGCTGGTTAAATAAACGAACTTCAGAACAGGAAATCCAGTATCGTCCGGCACGGGTACTGATGCAGGATTTTACCGGTGTTCCCGCAGTGGTTGATCTTGCTGCGATGCGTACAGCGGTGGCCAAAGCCGGCGGTGATCCGGAAAAAATTAATCCGCTGTCACCCGTGGATTTGATTATTGATCACTCGGTGATGGTCGATTACTTTGCCAGCCCGCAAGCTTTTGAGCAGAATGTCGCCATTGAGATGCAACGCAACGGTGAGCGCTACCAGTTTCTGCGCTGGGGGCAGGCGGCGCTCAATCAGTTTCGCGTGGTGCCGCCAGGAACCGGGATTTGCCATCAGGTCAATCTGGAATATCTGGCACAAGTGGTATGGAGCAATGAGATTGATGGGCAGCGCTTTGCCTATCCTGATACCTTGGTCGGTACTGATTCACATACCACCATGATCAATGGCTTAGGCGTGTTAGGTTGGGGCGTAGGCGGTATTGAGGCGGAAGCGGCCATGTTGGGTCAACCGATCTCCATGCTGATTCCAGAAGTAATCGGCTTTAAGCTTACCGGTAAACTCAAAGAAGGGATTACAGCAACTGATCTGGTGCTGACCATTACCCAGATGCTGCGCCAAAAAGGCGTAGTTGGAAAATTTGTCGAATTTTATGGCGATGGCCTAGCAGATTTACCCCTGGCGGATCGTGCCACGATTGCGAATATGGCACCCGAATATGGCGCTACCTGTGGCTTTTTCCCTGTTGATGAGGTGACGCTTTCCTATTTACGTTTAACCGGACGTCAGCCGGAAAGAATTGCCTTGGTAGAGGCCTATAGCAAGTTGCAAGGATTATGGCGCAATCCGGGAGATGAGCCCGTCTTTACCGACATGCTGGCTTTAGATATGTCGACGGTAGAAGCCAGTCTGGCAGGTCCGAAGCGCCCGCAGGATCGTGTACTCTTGTCACAAGTGCCACAAACCTTTCATGCCTTCATGGATCTGACCTTAAAACCGGTCAAGGAAGAAAAAGATCGTCTGGAAAATGAAGGAGGGGGAGGTACGGCGGTTGAAGCTAAACAGGCCAACCTGCCCCATGAAAATGTTTTTTGTATGATTGAGGGTAAAAAATATCCGTTGCAGCATGGTGATGTGGTGATTTCAGCCATTACCTCTTGTACTAATACCTCGAATCCCAGTGTCATGTTGGCAGCAGGGCTATTGGCCAAAAAAGCAATCGAAAAAGGTTTGCGGCGAAAACCCTGGGTGAAAAGTTCACTGGCTCCAGGTTCCAAAGTGGTCAGTGATTATCTTGACGCTGCAGGGTTGATGCCTTATTTGAATCAACTGGGTTATAACCTGGTGGGTTATGGTTGTACCACCTGTATTGGTAATTCGGGGCCTTTACCTGAAGTGATTGAAGAAGCTGTGCAATGTTTTGATTTGAATGTAGCCTCAGTACTCTCCGGCAACCGTAATTTTGAAGGACGGGTGCATCCTCTGGTGAAAACCAATTGGCTCGCCTCACCACCTTTGGTGGTTGCCTATGGTCTGGTCGGGAATATTCGAACTGATCTCACGACTGAGCCGATAGGTGAGGGTTTTGATGGCCAGGCGGTTTATTTAAAAGATATCTGGCCGACACAGGGAGAAATCGATGCCGCACTGCAGAATGTGAATACCGAGATGTTCCATAAAGAATATGCAGAAGTTTTTGAAGGAGATGCCAAGTGGAAAGCAATCCAGATTCCCCAAAGTCAAACTTATGCTTGGGATGAACAATCCACCTATATCCGGCATCCTCCCTTTTTTGCAGAAATTGATCAGCCGGTGCAACCAATTCAGCCGATCAGCCAGGCAAGGATTTTGGCGGTACTAGGTGATTCCGTCACGACGGACCATATTTCCCCGGCGGGCAATATCAAACAAGATAGTCCGGCCGGAAGATATTTGCAGCAACAGGGGGTTGATGTAAAAGACTTTAACTCTTATGGCTCCCGTCGTGGTAATCATGAAGTGATGATGCGAGGTACCTTTGCTAATATCCGTATCAAAAACGAAATGCTGGGTGGCGAGGAGGGTGGCAATACCCTGCATATTCCAAGTGCAGAAAAACTCTCGATTTATGATGTGGCAATGCGCTATCAGGCAGAACAAACCCCACTTCTGATTATTGCCGGGAAAGAATATGGCACCGGTTCCTCACGTGACTGGGCGGCCAAAGGTACCAACCTGTTAGGGATAAAAGCAGTGATTGCTGAAAGTTTTGAGCGGATTCACCGTTCCAATCTGATCGGTATGGGAGTGTTACCATTACAGTTTGTGGAGGGTCAGAACCGGCAGATCTTGAACCTCAGCGGGCATGAAACCCTATCAATTCTAGGCTTGTCGGATGATATTCATCCGCATCAAATGTTGGATGTAGAAGTGCAACATACCGATGGTACATATAGCCATTTTCAGGTGTTGTGTCGTATTGATACCTTGAATGAGGTGCAATACTTTAAGGCTGGTGGGATCTTGCACTATGTCTTGCGCAATTTGCTCGCTTCCTGAATTGAATGATGAAAAGACCCGACACCTGCTGGGTTTTTTGTGTCTGTAAGAAGGCTACGGAGAAAATCAGTAAAATAGCGACAAATACATGAATAATTGCGCCGCTAATTCTCTCATAAATAACTGAGGTTAAAAGTAGAAGTTTTTACTTGCCATTCCATTAAACCTGCCCGTATTGCTTTGTCAGCATTATTCCAGGCTTGACCTTAATGTGTTTAAAAAATAGCCTAAGCAAAATAAAAGCTTAATAATTTAATTTTCTAATAATGGTATGGTCTTAGCAATCGCAACTTGACATCCTCTCCCCCTTAAAAGATGTTGCTGATATTTTGTGAAAGCTAGCTAGCATACATTCAAAGCGAACCGAAGTTCGCTTTTATTTCACTTCTTAAAAGAACCCGGCTGGTTTGGTCGAATAGCTGACTAGCAAGTTTTTAGTCTGCTGATAATGATCCAGCATCATTCTATGATTCTCACGCCCAATCCCTGATTTTTTATAACCACCGAAAGCCGCATGGGCAGGGTAGATGTGATAACAGTTAGTCCAGACCCGACCTGCTTGAATAGCACGGCCTGCACGGTAAGAGGTATGCGCTGAGCGTGACCAGACACCGGCACCAAGTCCATAAATCGTATCATTGGCGATCTTGATCGCATCATCGAAGTCTTTGAAGGTGGTCACAGCCAGTACAGGCCCGAAGATTTCTTCCTGGAAGGTCTTCATGTCATTGGTGCCTTTAAAGATGGTCGGTTCAATATAGAAACCTTGACCGACTTCCTGACGTGCTTCACCACCAGTCAGGATCTGTGCACCTTCTTCACGGCCAGTGGCAATACAGCCCAGAATCTTGTCCTGCTGTTCCTGAGAAGCTTGCGCGCCAATCATAGTATCAGTATCCAGTGGATGACCGGTTTTAATGCGTTGTACCCGTTCTACTGCACGCGCTAAAAACTCATCGGCAATACTTTCCTGTACCAAGGCCCGGGAAGGGCAGGTACAGATTTCACCCTGGTTCAGGGCAAACATGGCAAAGCCTTCCAGAGCTTTGTCCAGATAATCGTCTTCCTGATCCATAATGTCGGCAAAGAACAAGTTTGGTGATTTACCGCCAAGTTCCAGAGTCACCGGAATAATATTTTCAGTCGCATATTGCATGATCATCTGACCCACGGCGGTTGAACCGGTAAAGGCAATCTTGGCAATGCGTGGATTGGTCGCCAGTGGACGGCCGACTTCGACCCCATAGCCATTGACGATATTCAATACGCCCGGCGGCAAAATGTCCTGAATCAGTTCAGCTAGCACCAGAATACTGACCGGAGTCTGTTCTGCAGGTTTCAGCACAATACAGTTGCCTGCAGCCAAGGCTGGCGCGAGTTTCCAGGCGGCCATCAGAATCGGGAAGTTCCAGGGAATGATTTGTCCGACTACACCAAGCGGTTCATGAAAATGGTAGGCGATAGTATCTTCATCAATTTCGGAAATGCCACCTTCCTGAGCCCGGATACAGCCGGCAAAATAACGGAAATGGTCAATGGCCAGTGGAATATCGGCAGCCAGCGTTTCACGGATCGGTTTTCCATTGTCCCAGGTTTCTGCTACAGCCAACATTTCCAGATTTTGTTCCAGACGGTCGGCAATTTTCAACAGAATATTGGAGCGGGTGGTCGGCGATGCTCTGTTCCATTGTTCTTTGGCTTTGTGCGCTGCATCCAGGGCCAATTCAATGTCTTCTACAGAAGAACGCGGAACCTTGGTAAAGACTTTGCCATCTACCGGAGAGATGTTGTCAAAGTATTCACCTTTGACCGGAGTGACCCATTCGCCACCAATGAAATTATCGTATTGTGCTTTAAAATGAACTTTTGAATCAGGTTGATTAGGATCGACGTAACGCATATGTATTTCCTTTGCTTATTTTCGTGTGACCAAACTGCTTCTACAGCTTTGGTATAAGGTACTTATGTACGCTATTTGATTAACATAACTGGTATAAGGTTGGAGAAAGGTTGGAGTGAAGCAGGTTTACACTCTTTTCGATCCATCTAAAAAATAACGATTACAGCGGATGTAAATCATGAATTGTTGTGAGAATAAGAAATGATGACAAAACAAGATTTGATGCAGAAAAGGCGCGATGCTGATCAGTTTCGGCAAAGCAGCAGTTTGTCTCCCTTGCATGCAGAGCAACTGGAACAAAGTATTGCCAGCTCTTGGCAACGTTCATCTTCGGCCGAAATCCCTAAGAGTCGTTTAGCAGCACCGCTGACAGACGTAAAAAAGACTGCCTCTTCTTCAACTTTAGCCCACGCACTTCGCCATTGTGCACAGGATTTAAAACATATTGCTGAACAGTCATCTATGGTGCTGGCGGTTGGAGATATCGGCAGTACCATCATTTGGGCAGCCTCTAGCCCACAAATGCAAAGTGCTGCAGAAAGTGTACACTTTATTGAAGGAGGGCAATGGCGTGAAGAGCTAGTCGGAACTAATGCACTGGCATTGTCCTTAAAAACTCAACAATCTAGCTGTGTCTTTTCCAGTGAACATTACATGTCCTCGATTCATGATTGGGTTTGTTACGCCGCTCCGATTATTGATCCCTATTCAAAACAGGTTTTAGGTGTCATTGACCTTTCTACCACTTGGCAAAAGCATAATAGTTTGGCACTGTTGGCTGCTGAGCGCTGTGCCACAATCATTCAGTCTGCCTTGCAGGAATGTCAAAAACAGCGCTTATTTATCCGGGCTTTTACAGTGCCACAAGTACTGTTTAATGGTAAAGTTTTAGTACTTACTCCTCGCCAGATTGAAATTCTGACTATTCTAGCCTTATGCCCGCAGGGTCTGAGTCTGGACACCTTGCATCAGGCCTTATATGGTGAACGTAAAGTCAGTATCGGTACTCTAAAAGCAGAAATGTCGCAGCTGCGCGATATATTGGGTGGCATGCTTGGCTCTAGACCTTATCGATTACTGGCGCATGTAGAGGCTGACTTTTTACTGACAGAGCAATCTCTGGATGCTGGATATATTGATTCCGCCTTGAAGTTGTGTACCGGTGTATTTCTGGCCAAAACAGAAAGTCCATTTTTATGTGCTTGGCGCGATTGTCTGGAATCACGTTTAAGTGATGCTATTTTCAAAGCAAATGAAACCGATGTGTTGCTGAAACATGTGGCACATTTCCCTGAAGCGATTGATGCGGTAGAACGCCTGATTGAGCTGATGCCCAAAACCCATCCTGTCCATCAAACCCTGTTAAAATATAAAAATCTTTAAAAGCCGGAGCATCGATCGGTAGAAGGCTAAAACAGCAAAATCCTGGAATATGGAGCATCATCTTTGCTTACTGCGGGTTAGCTTATCAATTTAGCCTGAATCCGATTTTAAAATTTTATCAAATGGAGTGTAAAGTGCTGTCCTTCAGGGCAGAGAGATAAGCGACACGACATGAAATGTCGTTGGATTTTTTTAAAATCAATACCTTTAATTTAACATGAGCTAATATAAGCCCATGAAAACACTTAAATTACGTATAAGAGACAAACATTGCAAGATGCTAGACCAATTAGCATCTGAGGTAAACTTTGTCTGGAATTATGTCAATGATTTAGGGTTTAAACATTTAAAAAGAAAAGGTGAATTTCTATCAGCTTACGATGTAGCGAAGTACACAAAAGGCGCATCTAAAGAATGCAACCTACATAGTCAAACCATTCAGGCTGTGACAGAAGAATTAGTAACAAGACGCAAGCAATTCAAAAAAGCAAAGCTAAAATGGCGTGTAAGTAACAAGAAATCAGCAAGGCGCTCTCTTGGTTGGATACCCTTTAAAAAGGTAGCCATCAAATCTGCTGATGGATCTGTTCAATACGGTAAGCACCAATTCAAGCTATGGGACAGCTACGGATTAAGCCAATACCGCATTAAAACAGGCTCATTTGTTGAGGATAGTCGTGGTCGCTGGTATGTCTGCCTGGTGGTGGATTCACCTAAGCAAGCCAAACCAACCGTAACGAAAGCGATTGGTATTGATCTTGGCTTAAAAGATATTGCGACCTGTTCTGATGGTACAGTCATTTCCAATCCCAAGTTCTATCGCAAGTACGAGCAGAAATTAGGAATTGCTCAACGAGCGAGAAATAAAAAGCGTGTTCGTGCATTACACGCCAAAATTGCAAACTGTCGTAAAGACCATTTGCACAAGGCCAGTACCCAACTTGCGAGGGAAAATGCACTGATTGTTGTAGGTGACCTGAGTGCTAAAAAGCTTGTAAAAACTAAAATGGCAAAATCGGTTTTAGATACAGGGTTTTCAAAACTTAAAACAATGCTCAAGTATAAATGCGAGAACGCAGGGGTAATGTTTGAGGAAGTCAATGAAGCCTATACCACCCAGATCTGCTCGTGCTGCAAGCAAATATCAAGCAGTAGTCCGCAAGGTAGGGTTGATCTTGGAATAAGAGAATGGACATGCCAGAGTTGCGGTACAGTCTGGCAGCGGGATTTAAATTCCGCATTGAACATTCTTGCGCTTGGGCATAAGCGTCTAGCAGTAGGAATCTCCTTCTTTTAAGGGGGAGAGGATGTCAAGAAGGGGGAAGGATCAGCCAAGAGCAGAAAAATGGGTTCTTTCTCTTGGCATACTTCCTTAGAAAGCGAAACAGGGGCTGCTAAAAATGTAAGTCAGATGATTGGAGAGATGACTTATAGGAAGGCATTACATTGCCGCTTTAAAAATATCCACCACTTGAGCATGATTGGCCTTACGTGGATTGGTCAACATGCAGGCATCTTTTTGTGCATTTTCCGCCATGATGGCCAAGTCAGCTTCTTTTACATTCAATTCCGTCAGCCCAGATGGAATACCAATTGAAGCCGAAAGCTGACGAATGGCGCCAATCGCTTCATAAGCTGCTTCAGTTACGGTTAAGCCTTCTGTATTCACCCCCATCAATTGCGCAATTTTGGCATAACGTTCAGGACAAGCAATCAGGTTAAATTCACAAACATGGGGGAGCAGAATTGCATTACAAACACCATGCGGCAAGTTGTAGAAGCCTCCGAGCTGATGTGCCATCGCATGCACATATCCTAAAGAGGCGTTGTTAAAGGCCATTCCGGCAAGATATTGGGCATAGCTCATGGCATCCCGTGCTTCCAGATTATCCCCATTCGCCACTGCCGGGCTAAGCCATTCGCTGATCATGGTAATCGCCTTTTCTGCACAGGCATCAGTGATTGGATTTGCTGCTGTAGACACATAGGCTTCTACTGCATGCGTCAAGGCATCCATACCTGTTGCCGCAGTCAGCCCTGCAGGTTTGGCCAACATAAGTTTAGGGTCATCAATCGCAATGAGTGGTGTACAACGCCAATCTACAATCGCCATTTTCACATGGGTATCGGTATTGGTAATAATACAGAAACGTGTCATCTCCGAAGCTGTCCCTGCCGTAGTATTGATTGCAATCAGTGGTGTCATCGGGACGGTACTTTTATCAATCCCTTCATAATCACGGATATGTCCGCCACCTGCAGTGACTAGGCCAATGCCTTTGGCACAGTCATGTGATGAACCCCCACCTAACGATACAATAAAATCACAGGCATTTTCATTATAAGCTGTAACTCCATGATGCACGTTAATATCAGTTGGATTGGGTTCCGCGCCTGGGAAAATATAACTGTCAACACCCGCCTCTTTCAAATAATTTGCAATCTCATCTGCAACACCAAATTTAAACAGCCCCGCATCAGTTACAATCAGCGCTTTCTTGGCACCTAAATTTTGTGCTTTTATCCCGATTTCTTTAGCACAGCCGGGACCAAAAAGTGAAACACAGGGAATATAAAAACCGTTAGTTTGATCTGAAATATTTTTAAAAGCCATGGCTTGATTCCTTCTACCATTCATTGATTATTTTATCGGTGACCCTCACCGTAATATGAGTATTGGATGAAGTTAAAAAGAATCCTACCTACCAAATACCTACCAATTTAAATTTTTGATTCTAGCCAAAATAATGAATCTGAAATATTTAAAAGTAGGTTAGCAAGGTTTAGCAGATACTGGGTAGATTGGTTCAATAGAAGGCATGTAAGTAGCGCACTAGGCTGTTTGCTACTTTCTGATTTTAAATAAATACTAAAATGCTTTATTCATTTTTAAGATAAAAATAAACAGTACAGGGCTTAGAAATACCCATAGAGCCACAAAGCTGATACTGTAGCTAAACCGGGTCCGTAATAGAACCATTGCGACGAATAAGAAAATACCTGCTGTGAATTTAGTGTACGTAGGAAAATTCGCTAAAAAAGCGTACCGAGATTTTCGGGTTTTTAGGATCTGCTTTGCACTTACCGCATAAAAACCAAAACAGCTCAGCCAAAGCAGACCGATCACTGCAATCCATATCATGTTGATGATTCCTGTTGCGTAATTTTTAGTTTGGCGTGAATTTTATTGACCGCCTTTTGCTGAATAGGGGTAATTTTCTGGTGTAACAATAGGGCGAGAAGTGCCAAGTTCCACAGCATCAGATCGATTCGCAGAAATGGCCAGTAAGTCGTAAAAGAATCAATATAATCATGGAAAATGAGATAATAAATATTGATCAGCGGCAGCATAAAAGCAGTACCAATCAGGATTTTAAGCTGAATTTTCCATAAATATTGCTGCGGTGTTAAACATGCCAGAATGAAACTGCCGAGCCAAATACTGAAAAAACTATAAATCTCATAATTTGGTGCACCTACAGGTGAACCGTACCGGGTTTGTCGGAGACTTTTTTATTTAAGTTAAGCCACCTGACCTAACAGGTTAATCTTATCATCGAACATTGTTTCAAACTCAAAAGGTGGCACATAACCTAGCGCACTAGGTACACGTTCTTTATTAAACCAATCCACCCAATTTAATGTCATAAGTTGTACATCTACTAAACCTTGCCAATCTGCATTTAAATATTCAATCACCTCTGTTTTGTATCAGCCATTCACCGTTTTAGCCAGTGCATCAAGCACCATATCTGTATTCTTACGTGTCGATACTTTCTAGCCAACAATTGCACATGAAAACACATCAATAATAAATGCGGTTTAGACCCAACCTGAATGAGTTTGAATATACGTGAAGTCCCCCACCTGAGAAGCATTGCTTCGCAAGGGTTTTGATGATCAGCACTAAAATTACGTTTCACTAAATCATCTGCTCTTTTTTGATCATCTCGGCTACGGGTGGTTTGTTTATTCTTACCACGCCAAACACCTTGTATACCTAGCTTCTGCATCAATCGAGCAACTGTACAGCGTGCAATAATATAACCTTCACGTTTCAGTTTTTGCCAGACTTTACGAACGCCATACCGCCTCGAACTTTCTTTCCAAATTCGTTTAATTTGTTCAGCATGATGCACATCATGTAGATCTCGTTTCGCTCAATGTTCTGGATTTTCACAGAGATCTAAAGTCCGGTAATAGGTTGAAGGTGCGATAGGTAAAATTCTACAAATCGCCTCGACTCCGTACAGCTCTTTATTATGATGGATAAAATCCACCATTATTTGTGTGGGCGGTCGAGCTCCGCCTGGGCGAAAAAAGCAGCTGCTTTACGTAGAATTTCGTTAGCACGTTGCAGTTCTTTATTTTCACGTTCGAGTTGTTTAATCCGTTCTTGATCTGAAAGTTGCTGTACTTTAACTGGATTTTGTTGATCGAGATGTTTTAAATACCAAACACGTAGTGTTTCAGGAGTACAACCTATCTTGGGTGCAATTGCTGTGATTGCAGCCCAATTCGATGGATAATCTTTTTCGGATTCAATCACAAGATGAACCGCTCTATCTCTGATTTCAGGGGTATATTTTACTTTTTTCATCGGGGCATTCTCTCAGGAAAGTTGGTCTCCGACAAACCCGGTACGGTTCATTTAGCCATTAAAAAGCACCCTTCAAATTAGACTAAGAGTGTCCAACTTTCGGGGTGCAGATTAGGATGTCGGGGTTTTTTATTATTATAATATTAATGGGTTGTATTGATGAAAGTATGGTTAAGCGCTGAATTAAGTAAAGAAGTTTTAACGGCTTTGTTGCACAAACCTATCTGTAAAGGCTTTTTCAGCGATATAATTTTCAAATGAAGAAGCCTACACACAAAATCTACCGCACAACCAATTGGCCCGCATATAACCGAGCACTCATGAGTCGCGGAAATATTGCCATTTGGTTTGATCCTGCTACGCAATGGTATGCTCCATCAAAAGGCAAACAAGGGCGAAATCAAACCTACTCCGACGCAGCTATCCAATGCTGCTTAATGATTAAATCTCTATTCCGTTTGTCTTTACGTATGGTCACTGGCTTTGTGCAAAGTCTGATTAAACTTTGCGGATTAAATTGGACCGCACCAGATTACAGTACGCTTTGTAGAAGACAAAAGCATATTGATATTGCAATCAGCTACCAAAAAAGTAGCGATGGGCTGCATCTACTCGTAGACTCTACAGGCATGAAGTTTCTAGGTGAGGGCGAATGGAAACGCAAGAAACATGGAGCTGAATATCGTCGCCAATGGCGTAAACTACATATTGGTATAGATGCCAAAACCCTACAAATACGCGCTATTCAGCTCACAACCAATAATGTCAGTGATTCACAGGTGCTTGGTGATTTACTTAATCAGATTCCACAAGATGAGCAGATTGACTCTGTTTATACCGATGGAGCTTATGACACCAAGCAATGCCGTCAGGTCATTGCAGATCGGCAAGCGCATGCGGTGATTCCACCTAGAAAAAATGCGAAACCATGGAAAGATACAAAGAGTAGCTCGCTAGAGCGAAATGAATTACTTCGAACAGTTAAACATTTAGGCAGGACATTATGGAAAAAATGGTCAGGCTATCATCGCCGCAGTTTGGTGGAAACCAAGATGCATTGCATCAAATTATTAGGCGATAAATTAATGGCAAGAAGCTTTCCTAGTCAGGTGAATGAGATCCATGCACGTGTAGCAGTCCTTAACAGATTTACGGAATTAGGTCGCCCACTTACCCAAGTTACGCCTTAAATTTGGATCAATTAGGGGCGCTTTGCATTTCAAATCTTTGTGCAACAAAGCCAGTTTTAACTGAAGAGCAAATTCTACAGGAATGTAAAGCACGTAATGCAGTTGTTGATACCTTAAACCTGAGGCTAAATGATAAATTCTATAATATTCCCTTAAATAGTTGGGATTGTATAATCATTATAATGGGTGAAGATAGTTTTGAAGAACGTATCTATTATTCTATTAAACGCCAAAATATGGATTTTCGCTTAAGAATAGATCCTACGACCTTTAAGGCCACAGACGACTTAGGACGAAAGAAACTTATTTTTTCTACGCTTTTAAGGAGTATAAATTTATTAAAAATTAAGTTTGAAAAAGTTCGCCCAAAACTTAATTCAAAAGTTTTTGAAGAGCTAGAAAGACTTAAAGAGGATGTACTAAATATTGCAAAAGAAGAAAGTTGGATTTAGCATTTAATTTGAATAAAAATATAAATTTTTTGAGCACTCATTTAATATAAAAATACTTTTTAATATTTAAATATCTGTTTTGACTCATTAACTCTTAAAATGAAAAAACTCAAATATTTAGAAACGCGGATTCAAATACCAAGTGCGACACATTTGTATTTAGTTGAAAAAGTTAGGTGTATTAGAATCATTAGACTTTTTCAACTCGCAATTGGAAAGCACACAATGAAGCAATACACCCAACTTTCTCAAGAAGAAAGATACGAAATTTATGCTGCTTTGAAAAGTAAATCTTCAATCTCCACCCTTGCCAGAGAGCTTGGACGTTCCCGATCAACCATTTATCGTGAGATCAAAAGGAATACAGGACAACGTGGCTATCGGGCTAAACAGGCTGGGCATCTCTCCAGCCAACGACGATATCGATCCTCATCTCAGATGACAGATTTCGCTATAATCTACATCCGTTATCTGATTGCTCTGGATTGGTCACCTGAACAGGTTACGGGGGCTTTGAAACAACGTGGCTGGTTAGATGTCCCATCGCCTGAATGGGTCTATCAGTACATTTATCAGGATAAATCTAAGGGTGGAAAATTGCATCAGCATTTAAGACACCAGAAAACATATCGCAAGCGGGGTTATAAAAACACAGATCGTAGAGGTCAACTTGTTGATAGAACAAGTATTCATTGTCGTGATGAGGTCACTGAGAAACGTCAACGCCTAGGTGATTTTGAAGGTGATACTGTAATAGGCAAGAATCATAAGGGAGCATTATTAACCCTGGTTGAACGCAAGAGTCTGTATGTACATATTGTTCATTTGGGGCAAACGAGAACCACAGCTAAAACGATCTCGTGTGCTTTAGCATGTTTGCGTAGTAGTCATGCCTATAGTGTGACCTTTGATAATGGCAAGGAATTCTCAGAGCATAGGCGGATAACGGACGCAGGCATAGAGACTTACTTTGCAGATCCGTACAAGTCTATTCAACGAGCCAGAAATGAAAATACGAATGGTCTGATCAGACAATATCTGCCAAAATCCTCATCGTTTGATCATGTTTCAAAAGAGCGGATAGAACAGATAGAGACTGCTCTAAATAATCGTCCTAGAAAGACACTGGGCTGGTATACACCCAGTGATATTATGGCTGGTTTTTATACTGTTGCACTTGCCGCTTGAATCCGCCAAATATTAAAAACAAAAATGCCGGCATTGAGCCAGCATTTTGAGAGAAGCTAAATATTTAGCCTGCAATAACACCACCATCCTTGCGAGTGATGACCACCGTTGCAGAGCGTGGTCGAGAAGTGGCAGATGAGTTAGTCTGTGAAGCTGGCCAATGACTGGTTGGTTTGTTGTAGGCCGGGGAATCTTCCCCAGGATGCTGTACATTAATGAAAATAGCTTTATAGTCCGGTGTCATGGTTACACCTGTAATCTCACAGTCTTTCGGACCTGTCAGGAAACGACGTAAAGTCTGATCTGTGACTTGAGCACCAACAATAGTTTCCTGCCCTGAAGAGGTGGTTGCTCGAGTACCATCTCCAACCTTACCAGGAAGTGCAGCCAGCATCATACAATTGGTCGTATCTGTATAAGCACCATCATCAGTTTGAATCCAGAGTACTCCGCGGGGATCAAACCACATACCATCTGGCGAAGACAGGTCATTATTATCATTTAAACCCGACAGGTTGATGTTCTGTGCCATTTTGGCTTCAGCACCAAACAGATAAATATCCCATTTGAACGTTATAGCTGTAGTCGTATCTGCATCTTCATGTAAACGGATAATATGACCATTCACATTACCTTTGCCACCTTCCGGATCGTTATAGTTACGTGGATTGGCAGCATCTAGCGCATGCGTGGTACCGCGGTTAGAGTTATTGGTCAGGGTAACATAGACTTCTCCATTCTCAGGATTGACCGCAACCCATTCCGGACGGTCCATTTTAGTCGCGCCTACGCTATCTGCTGCTAGACGAGCAAAGGTCACGACATCTGCCTGAGAACCAAAAGGATAGGCACTGTTCAACTCATTTAAACCGTTGCTACCATAACTCAGCTCAATCCATTGACCGCTCCCGTCTGCATTGAATTTGGCGGCATAAAGCTTGCCATGATCCATGTATTTATCTCCGGCTGCATAGCCCCTATTACGGTCTTTTTCGCTCCATTTGTAGTCAGAGACAAACTTATAAATATATTCTCCACGCGAGTCATCACCCATATAGAAAGCGAGATTATCGTCTTCACGCGCCCGACTGGCACGGCAATCCTCATGGGCAAAGCGACCTAAAGCCGTTCGTTTAACCGGATTTTGCCGGCTATCAACAGGATCAATTTCTACAATCCAACCGAAAGTATTCGGACCATTCCGGTAATCCTGACTTGCATCATCGGCAGTAACATCTGCACTCCAGCGATCATAAAGATCCTGAGGTTCAATTGTACCTACTGCAGATTCCCAGCCATAACGCGAGCTTGCACCTGCTTTTAAGCCATAGCGTTCCAGAGCAAGCTTTTCTTGCGGCACACGATTAGCATCATCAGTTTTGCTACGAACAAAATAACCAATAAAGTTTTCTTCAGTGGTGAGATAGGTACCCCATGGGGTATAGCCGTTGCCACAGTTGTTATGCGTGCCACGGGTTAATTTTCCACCTGGTGAAAAACGTGTAGATAGAAGGGCAGACCCACTCGCAGGACCTGAAATGCTCATGACAGTTGAAGCAGTAATACGGCGGTTATAAATTGAATTTTTGACAATTTCTACTTTTTGATTGGAATTGTCTTTTTTGATATGAACGATTGAAACACCATGCGCATTGGTCTCACGAATGACTTCATCTTCAGGGCGACGACCATCGACTTTTGTTGGACCTTGAGGATGTAAAAAAGTTGGATTGATATATTCGTGGTTCATGACCAGCAGACCGTGCTCAGACACAGTCGGGTCATAGCGGCCAGTAGCGATGTTCAAGCCAAAAAAACTCATTCCATCATGGCAGTCACCGGAACGGAACTGAAAGCTTGGTCCGTTCGGGATATTGTTATCATCCCAATCTGGATAGGCAGGGTTAATTGAATCTCCAAGTGCATACAGGACATTGGCTTCATAACCGTCTGGCACAGTAACGATGTCATTTAAGTTTTTGGCCACTGGCGTGAAGTTGAGTTGCTCTGGTTTTGTATTGGGATCAATAGCAGGCGGGTTTGGTGCGGTCTCGGTTGGCGGTACAATAGAATCATTATCGTTGTCCCCACATCCAGTCAAAGAAGAGGCAAGAGCCAATGCTGCAGCCCCACTTGCAGTTTTGGCAATCAAGTCACGACGCGATATGGATTGTTCTAAAATATCCCGAAAGTGATGATTGTCTGAAGTATTATTGTCCAATTCCTGATTTTCATCATAAGGTAGGTAATCTGTCATTGTTTTAATCCCACAACTAAGGTTTGATTGTTTTAAAGTCAGGAATAAATTAGCGTTTAAATATGACAGTCAGATGAAGCTAATACTGCATATTTATTAAATATCACATTGATTTATATGCTAAAAATAAAAGCAGCTAAAGCTGCTTAGAGAGTAGTTTTTTTATTTTGTGTTCTTTTTATTATTATTCAGTTATGTCTAGACATCACTTTTCTATCCATTTTCCTGCCGCCAAACCTAATTCAAATAATAACCACATTGGCACAGCGAGCATAATCATGGATAAGGCATCGGGTGGTGTCACAAACATGGCAACAAAAAAGCAACCCACCACAATAAACCGCCTTTTTTCCACCAAAGTCTGTGTACTGACAATACCAATCAGAATGAGTAATAACGTGATAATAGGAATTTCAAACGTAAATCCAAACACTAAAAACAGTTTTAAACAAAAGGCCAGATAACTATTGATATCGGTCATCGGCGCGACAGTCTCAGGGGATACGCTGATAAAAAAATGAAGGATAGAAGGTAAAGCGATTAAATAGGCAAAAGCAATACCAGAATAAAAAAGGACAATACTGCTGATGAATAGGGGTAAAGCCAGACTTTTTTCTTTTGCATATAATGCCGGCCTAATAAAAACCCAAAGTTGATACAAGATAAAAGGCATTGCAATGAGTAAAGCAATAAAAAAGTTCAATTTAAACGGGGCCATGAAAGTCGCAGTCACATCTGTTGCAATCATGGTGGAACTTTCCGGTAACTGAGCACGTAAAGGTTCCGATAACAGCTGATAAGTTTGGGTCGCAAAAGGCAATAAACATAAGAATAGCCCCAAAAGTACACCCACGATTTTAAAAAGATGCTTACGCAGAATCACTAAGTGTCTGGTAATTGGCATTTCTTCTAACTGAATTTTTTGTGTATTGTTACTGGTTTGAGTTGAAGGCAAAATACTCATACGGCCACCTTTATATCAGAATAATTTTTTTCTTGTTTTATAGCTCTATTGAGCTGGGTTGGCGGTAGATGGACAGGAGAAACTGGCCCATTAATCAATTGATAAGTCAGCTCATGGTCCAATACATATTGTTCTGAATTTTTAATGATGGGCTGATTCAGTACATTAATATTGGCCATTTGTGCCTGCATTTTGGTCTCTAATTCCTGAATACGTTTCAGCTCGCTTTGCATTTGCTCACGTAGTTCCGACAGTCGCAATTCACGGTCAAGATCATTTTGTATATTGCTGGCGACCCTTTTGAGTTTGGCCGACCATTTACCTATAAACCGTACCGCTTCAGGTAACTTATCCGGTCCAAGAACCAGCAAGGCAGTTACCCCAAAGACCAGCAGCTCAGTCATTCCAATATTGAGCATGGCAATACCTTAATTCTTGATTGAACTCTCGCTGGATTTAACTTCCGCATCAATATTGCGAGGCTGTTGAAGTTGGGCGGTCTCGGCTTCTTCTTCTTCACGGACAGATTTCTTAAAGTCCTTGATTGCACCACCTACATCTTTTCCTAGATTTTTTAGTTTAGAAGTACCAAAAAGTAAGATCACTACAATCGCAAAAATTAGTACATGCCAGATCGATAACCCTGCCATATTTCGTCCTCATTCAATCTTTTAAATTTATAGGGTTATCTCAACACTAAAAAATGACAAAGCTATGACGACTTGATGTCAATTTAAAGACAAGAATGGAGAAGGGAAATTTACAATGAGGTACTAACAACCAGTACAAAGTTAGTACCGGATTGATTCTGTTAAGGTATTATTTTTAATTCATTCAATCAAATAGTTAGCCAGCTATATCTAGCTTAATAATTTAAGAAAACTTGCAATTAAAGCTCTCAGTCATTTATCTATATCAATGAATTTATTATCATTTGTTATGTGTTTAACTTATGTTCACCTAAAGTCTAGTTCATAATTTTTTTTAATAGGGTCTGTTGACACTTACTGTTCATAATTAACCCTATAACGGTAGCCATAAAAATATACAGGCTAAGGCAACAGAACTTTGATAATTTCTTTTGAGCTTGTCATATCGAGTAGCTATTCCTCTAA